>JBNKGK010000152.1:0-8002 GCA_050289785.1 Kordiimonas sp. | reverse complement strand
AAAAAAGGCCCCGATCACTTATGTGACCGGAGCCCTTTCCCGTCCCTTATCGGGTTTATTTCTAGATAAAATTACTATCGTCCACATTACCCTTGGCAGTTGGCAGGCTAACCGTAAAGCGGCTACCATGGCCTTCGTCACTGGTAACAGTAAGATTACCGCCCATACGACGAGCCAGCTCGCGGGAGATATGAAGCCCCAGGCCTGTCCCTTCCTGCTTGCGTGAATAGATATGGTCTGTCACCTGATGGAATTTATCAAATACCTGTGCCAAGTGGCTGTCGGCAATACCAATACCCGTATCCCAGACAGTTATCAGAACCAGTTTATTTTCTCTATCTTCAGAAAGTTCAAGACCAATTCTTCCGCCTTCAGGAGTAAATTTGATCGCATTTGAAAGCAGATTTACCAAAATCTGAGTGGTGCGTCTGTCATCCGCGTGAATGAAATGATCAGTTTCAACGAAAAGGCCTTCAATATTAAGCTTTTTCGCCTTCGCAGCTTCCACATTCATCTGGACAGCTTTATTGATGATGCTTTCCATCATCAAATCATCCAGCTGCAGGCTCAGGCCGCCACTTTCAATAACCGCTACATCCAGAATATCATTAATCAACCCAAGAAGATGCTGGCCTGATTTGCGGATGTCAGAAGCATAGGACATATAGGCATTTTCAAGGGGGCCGAATGTCTCATGTTCAAAAGCTTCAGCAAAACCGATAATTGCATTCAAAGGTGTGCGAAGCTCGTGGCTCATAGCGGCCAGAAACTCGTTTTTGGCTTTCAACGCCGTTGTTGCCTGCTCCGTTGCCTCGTCCAGCGCCATATTCTTGCGGGTAAGTTCTGTCAGCAGTGTTTCCAGGTTTTCCCGGATGCTGGCTGCCTCACCCGCTTGCCTATAGCGCGCAGTTACTTCCATGCCGACCCCTCTGTAACCGCGAAAATCACCACTATGTCGGTCAAATACCGGCACACCTGAGAGGTGAAACATCAGCTCCCCCCCACTTGGCTCCGTAATGATAAATAATTGCTCCCGAAATGCTTTGCGCACCTTGATCGCCTGTTCCCCTTCGCAGCGGCCTTCAAGGTTTGGCTCAAACCGGCCAAATTGCTGAAAACGGGCCCCGAGAAACAAAGAAGCCGGACGACCAACAATAGCTGTAAACCGCTCGGACAAAGAATTGATGCGCATATCCGCGTCACACTCAAAGAACCAGTCAGAACTGGCCCGAGCAAAATCCTGAAAACGGGCCTGGGTTTTGTTAGCCTCTTCAACACCGCGCACCTGCACGGTCACATCTTCATATGTGCCCGCCACCGCAATAATCTCACCCAGGTCATTACGCACCGGGATATGACGTCCCAGAAAAATGCGGTCTCGCCCGGAAACATTAATAATTTCCTCAGCCCGAGCCGTTGTACCACTGGCCATCACATCTTCAATGACAGGTTTTAGAGATAAAGAGCGCCCAAGCCCGGCCGCTTTTGATTTACCCGGGGCCAGACAACTCTCCCCAAGAGATTTATCAAGCGTTCCATAATGTTCATTGAGGTGAATAACAGTGCCATCCAGTGTCGCCACATAAAAAGGCAGGGTTTCATCTACCAGAATACGGGAAATCAATCCTGGCACCTGCTCATTGGCAGGCCTTGCATGCCCGCCTGCCCGCTGAATACTGGCCCCAAATGCAGGGTCTGTCGCTTCACTTCTGAGACCAGGTAACTGGACTACTTTTTTATCGTCATCAGGTTTTGCCATGCTCATAAACATCCCCCTTTCAAAGGTGGTAGCAACAACGTACCGTTATCCAACCTTATCCAGCTCTTCAATGGCCTCCTGGTAGGCATCGTCCCGTTGCCATACCTGAAGCGCCCCTTTGGCATTTACCTCCGACGTTGCGTCAAACAACGCCAATATATCTTTTAGCACTCCCGGGGTCTTCGCTGCCCCGCCTTCACGTGCCTGCACAACCAGTAGGTAAATGGATGTAAACTGGTTGCGCTCAACTCCAATAGCCTTTGCTAAAACAGCAAAGCTTTCGCCGCCTTTATCCGAAAAAATTCTCCAGGCTGTACGGAAGCTAATACCCGCCAGCTCTGCCAGCCCTGCAACAAACACTGCTACACGCTGTTGCCTTAATGTATTCAGCAGGAACTGAACTGTCAGCTCTCCGCCTTCATGCATGCGGCGCACAAGGCGCTGCGCCCTGATATAAGCACTCTGGTCATCACCGCGATCAACCATCGCAGCCTGAGCTGCTTTCTTAACGGCCTGTTCAAGTAGAACAGGGTCCACCTGAAAGCTGGAAAGAATACGCTTGCGGAGAGCCGCAGAAACCCACCAATACATCTTGTAAGCCAGTTCTGGCGGTAAATCAGAACGATGAAGCAGTGGTTCCTGAAAACGGTCCACCCTGCGGGATTCCGCAACCAGATATTCCATGGCACGTTTATTCAACTGCGCATCATGGTTATTCAGAAGGGCTTCAAGCACATCTTCGCTGCCATATTCAATGAGCGCATTACTGACCTGCTCTGATACATCGTCCCGCATGGCAATGGCCATACGGTGCTCATCCGTTCTCATCCGAATAATTTCGATCAGTTCCGGGTCTTTCAATAATGCGCTATTTTCAAGAATAGGCCTGGCGATCTCGATCTCGTCGCTCGCCAGCATCTTTGCAATTTCAGGAAGCTCAAGCCCAGTAGCCGCCATGGTGTTAGCAAGTTCCTTACGGATGTCCTGCTCCACTTGACCAATAAGCTTACCCAGAATGTCAGACATCAAGGCTCGCTCATGCTCACTTAAACGGCCTTCATCTGAAAGAAAAAAGTCTGTGATATTTTCAACGAGACGTGCGCGATCCTCGGCTGACTTACTCTTTGCCAACAACAGCAGATCTTGCAGTTCCTTGCTCGCCATTTACTGTCTCCTCGCCTCGAAAACAGTCATCGAGGCTGTCGCTTACTGCGACCCCAATACGGAGAATACAGAATCATAGATAAGAATCAATAGTTTAAGAAAAGGTTAACCTATACCTCAGTGGCAAACCAGGCAAAAAACACAATATATCGAATCGAAAAGATTCGCAGAGTCTATATGTAGCGATTCGCCATATGAAAAAAAATTAACAAAGTTTCAAGGAGAAGCAAAAAAACGGAATTTAGTCGGGCAAAACCTGCAAAGTCGCCCAATCACCATTGATATAACATAGAGGGTCATCAAGGTTTTCCGCTGAAGCCTCAGGCATATTCACCGCCTCGATATTACCAATAACAATAGCATGGCTCCCAGCGTCCAGAATGCTCTCCACTGAACAATCAAAACCTACCAGTGCCCCCTTAAGCAAGGGAGCCCCTGTTGCGGCTTCAAACCATATACCTTCAGAAAAGCGCTCTGTCTCAGGTTCACCATCCAGCCCTGCGAAACGCATGGCTAACTGTTTAAAGTCTGTACCGAGAACATTCACCGCCAAACAGCGGCTTCTGGAAATAATGTCATAAGTACCACCCTGCCTGTTAATACAGGCAAGTAAGCGAGGAGGCTCAGCCGAGAGGGATGTAACAGCCGTTGCTGTCAGCCCTGCCCTGACATCATCATGGGCCGTTGAAACAATAGTAACAGCACCGCCCAGGCGGCGCATCCCTTGACGAAACAGGTCTGGAGCAATTGGCATATCTTCTTCCGCAATACTGGCTTTTTGATGCAAGCACACTTTATCGCCCATCGCATAAAAAGCAATGTTGCTGAGTTAAAAAGAAGATAACAGATAGTGAATTAGAGGAAACGCAAAAGCGTTAGCTGCGACAAAGCCCCTACAGCCTGAAAAGAGGCCTCTAACGCAACTTTGTCATTATTCAGGCGTGTCACGGCTTCGGCAATATTCACATCTTCCATATCGGCAATGAAGGTTTCCAGAAAAACAGATGTATCCCCATGCTGTTCATCCACCACGTCCAGGCGTTCATAAGCCAGGCCGTTGGAAACATGCTTCTGTCGCAAATTATCAATAGCGGTATCCAGTGAAGAAAGCTGTGTGCGCAGAAAGTCAAATTGAGTATCACTCAGTTCGCCACTAAATGCTTCCGTATTGGTGTGATGGTTATAAAGAGCGAGCATTTCATCAAATATCTCTGTCCCCAAATCACTGGCAAGCACGCCAAAATCCAGTTCCACACCATCGGCAATACGCGCCGAAAAAGCCACTGCCGCATTATCAAAAGCATCACTTGTTGTCGGCAGGGCCGCAAGGTCTTCAACTGTGGAAACTGAAACAGGTTTGGTCCCTGTTTTGGCACCGGAAAACAAATATGTGCCATCAATATTGGTGTTCAGGGAGTTTACAATAAACTTGAAAGTCTGCGATATCATGTCGCTCAGACCTTCAGCCTGGTTGTTTGAAATCGCTGTCTGGACTGTTTCTTTCAGCTTGTCCATCGCACCCAGCATACCATCGATCTGAACGTCGTTGGCATCCAGTTTACCCCGGATGGTATCAATGGTTTGCTGATAGCTTTCAACACGGGATTTAAAAGAGCGAGCGCCAAGAACTGTGCTAACCTTGCCTGAAAGACCGCGATATTCATCGGTAATCTTGCCAGAAGAAATCTGTCGCTGGCCTTCTGCGGTCTTGTACTGGTTATTCATGATATTGCGGACTAGAAGCTGTTGCTGCCCGAAGCTGGATACACGCACCATCCTATATCTCCCTAAACCGCTGCCAGAAGAGAATCATACAGCTCTTGCACACTGGAAAGTACCCGAGCAGCTGCATTATAGGCATTCTGGTACACAACCAGATTAGCCAGCTCTTCATCCATATTAACACCTGATACATCAGAATTCCGTTGAGCGATTTCCTGCTGTAAAGCGAGGTTATCCTCTTCCAACGACTGTGCCCGTTGGGCCTGCAAACCTGCATTACCCAGAAAACGGGCCACATATTGGCTAAGTGTCACACTGCTTGCTTTCAATTCACCGGCGCCAGAGAAAGACACAAGTGATGTTTCCAGCTCCTGAAACGCCAAGGCCCCGCGCTGATCTCCATCGGTCAGAGCAACTTCACCTGCCGTTGCTGTTGTATCAAAGACAGCAAGGGACAAGAGGTTCGGGTCACGGACAATACCCTCTTTCACACCGATATTTCTGGAGGCATTGATATGCTCGGCATCGCCAATACCGAAGGCGCTTGTAAAACTGAGGCCGCTTGTTCCAATCTGTGTACTGTCTGAAACCAGTTCTAATGTCAGATCAGAGTATGACGATGTCTCACTCCAGTTCAGCTTGCCATTGCTATCCAGAGAAAAAGTGAAATAGGCTCCAAGACCGGAAAGGTCATTCAGGTTATCAATTACTTTTTGAAATGAAAGCTCAGCAGGATCAGTTATAGGGATAATTATATTACCAAAACCATCATCCTCTAGGGTGACAATTTTCACGGTAACCTCTGTCAGCACGCGCCCTATACTGTCTAAAACATCAAAAGTCATACTTTCATCATGAGTCATATTATGGGCTTCGGCGCCAGCTATACCGGTCTCATATATACCAGGCACATCTGCAGAGATGAGGTCGTTCATCCCGAAATAATGGGAAAAACCACGCCCTGCTCTGTCCGTAGGGTTCGTTGCATCATCGGTAATGACAACGCCATTCGGAGAGGTCGCTGTAAAACTCATCACTCCATTTGTGAGGCTAAGAGATCCATTAGACAGAGCCCCATTCACCTCAGTAATCAGATCATTGAATGTATAGGTGGAAGGCCTGCTATCAAAATCTATAACAACCTTTTCATCTAACGTACTATCGCTACCAACAACAGCAAAAGTGACCTGACCCGTAAAATTGGTAACATGCGCAGCATCCACCAATGTACTTTTACCTGTCAGGCTGTTTGGGGCAGGAACAGCAGAATATTTATTCTGGATGGCATTAAACTGGTCTGCAGCATTAGCGGCGAGTTCACCAAGCGCCAGAGCCAGATCAGTTAACTGGTTATCTCGCATATCCAGAAGCCCAGTCAGTTTGCCTGAACGAATATGGGGCTCGAGATCAGTGGAGCTGGAAATAGCTGAGAGCGTTTCATCATTAGCCCGGTAGATTTCAATAGACGGGAAGCCTGTGTCCGCAGAAACCAAACCCGGCGCATCATAGGAAAGCTGCGTCATGGATGTGTCCAGCAGAGGATAGCCTGACCCTGTTGTAATTGTCACAGCGCCCGTACTGGCCCGGCTCACTTTGATATCAATCATCTCGGACAAGTTAGCGAGAGACTGGGCCAACTGCCCTTCCAGGCCACCCGTTTCACCACCGACTGAATGCTGACGCACCAGCATTGGATTAAGGTTATTAATCCGCTGTAGTTCTTCATTAATAGAGATAACGGATTCCACCAGCTGCTGGCTGGCGTCAGACCGCAAATTCTGTATCTGCTCCTGAAAAAGGTTAATCTGATCGAGGAAGCTATCCAGTTCTGACAAAACCTGCTGGCGCCTGAGAACGTCAGCCGGATTAAGAGCCAAATCAGCCATGGCTGAGAAAATGTCATCAATGCGAGCAGATAAGGAGCTATCAGAAGCTGGATCACCGAGCAGCCCCTGAAGCCTGTCATGGAATTCACGTTGAACTGTGTATTCCGATGTGCTGGTACCCGCTTCCCGCAGTGCGGTTTCCAGAAACGTATCAACAACGCGCTGGATATCACCCACGGTTACACCGACAGAAGTCCCCTGCAAGACATTCGCTTCTGTGACCACACGCACGCGAGAATAATTCTCGGTGTTGACATTGGCGACGTTATTGGAGGTGGCGCGGATCGCAGTCTGGTTAACGAAAAGACCACTGAGTGATGTAGATATAATATTACTGAGTGACATATCTTACCCCCATATCAAAAGGCAACATATGCCGCATCACGCCTTCGAGACCGGCAAAAGCTATCCCTAGCGAGGGTTCAATACCGCAAACCTCAAGCACATCAGAAAGTATTTTCGTGTTTATTAGCATATACTTAACTGTCTTCTTCACCGCTTACCCACTATTTTCAACAAAACAGCCTTGGGACTACACGCTTTAGAATAAGCAAAGTCTATGCCAATACATCAATCTTTCATCAGGTCTGCCTTAGCGCTCTCCTTTTCAGCTAAGGCAGTGACAAAAGCCGCAAAGCCGCTACGCAATTGTTCATCCTTAATGCTATAGAAGGCATTTACAAAAGCTTCAGCTTGGCTGACTTCGGGATCTTCCTCACACACAAGTCCAACATCTTCGAAGAAGTAGCTTAGGGACACATTAAACACCTGTGTGAGGCGCCACAATTTACTTGCTGAAATCCGGTTAGAGCCAGATTCATACTTTTGAATTTGTTGAAAAGTGACCCCGAGATGCCTGGCGAGCTCTGTTTGGCTCAACCCGCGCCCCCGACGCAGCCCCTTTAAACGCAAACCGACCTGAGCATCTACTTCACGGTCACTTATATCTCTCTGATTAGTGGCAATCCCATCAGAAGTTGTATTGCTTTGCAGATCTATACTCATTTTTCACCTCCCAAATAATTTTTATGGTGAGCAGGGGTATGAACCGGTATGTCGCAAGACCGCTACGCAGACTGCAGCGGATGAAGGCCTTCAGGTGCCCCTTTCGAAGCGACCCTTTAATCAACCACGATGCTTCCCAGCATCGCTAGCGTGACGTTTCTTTCACACTATCATCACCCGGGTCATACCCCAATTCGTATGATCCAGAGTCTGCATCAAAAACGGGCTTGCGATTCCCGACACGGCTCATATGCAAACCGTGGTTTGTGGCGACTTTATGACAGGGAGCCACAAAAGTTACAAGTGCCTTTTTTAATTTTATTAACCATAAAAAGTCTTTTAAAATAGTTACTTAACCATCGATAAGGTGCAATACACTTTCTACGGGTTCCGGCTTGCCATAGAGCCAGCCCTGAGCGTATTTCACCCCGATTCCCTGAAGAAAACTCTTTTGTTCTTCATTCTC
>JBNKGK010000151.1:0-8009 GCA_050289785.1 Kordiimonas sp. | reverse complement strand
AATCACTGCAGCAGATCAAACATATATCTCAGCGTATTCATACCTCATTGAAAGAGCCATACGATCTGGATGGCCATGAAATATACACGTCCGTTTCTGTGGGTGTTGCAACCACAATTTCCAGTTCTCACCACCCGGAAGACCTTATCCGTAATGCTGATTTTGCTATGCATCAGGCAAAAGCGGCAGGAAAAGCCCGGACAGAAATTTATCAACGTGACCCACATCAGGAAGCTCGCTCTCAATTTCATTTCGAGACAGAACTCCGCCGCGCCGTGCATCATAATGAGCTGGAACTATATTATCAGCCGATTGTCGATTTGCGAGAACAGCGCCTGCATGGGTTTGAAGCTCTGGCTCGATGGAACCACAAAGAACATGGTTTTATCTCTCCCTCCGAGTTTATTCCCCTGGCAGAAGAGACCGGCATCATTGTTGAGCTTGGTGAATGGGCTCTTCATGCCGCTTGTAAACAAATGCTGGAGTGGCAAAGAAACCGACAATCGGCCAATCTCGTTATCAATGTCAACGTATCGGGCGTTCAGTTTGCCAGAACCGACGTGGCAGACATGGTGGAAAGAGCCCTGGAAACCTATCACCTTGATGGCAGATCGCTTCGAATCGAGTTAACAGAAAGCGCCATCATGGGGAACCCTGGGTTTATTTCCAAAACCCTGACCCGCATCAGAGAGCTCGGCGTTAAAATAGCGCTCGATGACTTCGGCACCGGCTATTCATCACTCAATTATCTCCATCAATTCCCATTGGATATTATCAAAATTGATCGCAGTTTTATTAGCCAGCTCAAACGGGATAATGCACAACATAAAATTCTGGATATGATTGGGTCTCTGGCCCGGAACCTGGGTTTTGAGGTGGTTGCCGAGGGATTGGAGGGCATGGAACATATCAATATGGTCAAGGACATGGGGTTCAATTTCGCACAGGGTTATTACTATTCTGCACCAGTTAGCGGCCCCAAAGCATCAGAAATGGTCAGTGGTCAGTTGCCCTGGTCAAAATAAAGCCGACAAATACCCCTTGAAGCCAGCCCAATAGTACCCCAAATTGGTATGAGAGCAATTTTGGAATAGGTGGCCTATTATGAGCACGGAAAACCAGGCAGAATCCCAGACACCAAATAAGAAAGAGACTGGCGCAGAAAAAACAGCAGCGAAGAAAACGGCGGCCAAGCGTACGACAACGGCAAAAAAGTCTGCTAGTTCATCAAAAGCAGCAGGCACCAAAACAGCAACACAGCGTAAATCGACTGCTAAATCAGCTGCAGCGGCTGCCCCTAAAGCTGCAACAAAAAAAACAGCAAAGCCAAAAACGACAAAACCGTCTGCACCAAAAGAAGCAGACAACAAGGCGTCAGAACAAGCTGATACCATTCAGAATGATGGAGATGTCTTGCAGGATCTGAAAGATAAAGACTGGGCCAGCTACCTCGCCAGAGGCATTTTCATGCTGGTGTTTGGTTTTCTTGCTTGGCTCACCATATCACTGAGCTTTTTGCTGGCTGGCATGCAGTTCATTGTGTTGATTTTGACAGGTGGCCCCAATGAAACCATCACCCGCGCTATTATGACAGCAGGCAATTATATCGCTGATGTCATGGCTTATCTGAGCTTTAAATCGGACGACAGACCTTTCCCTCTAGGGAAGAACCTGCCTGTAGAGAATTAAAAAGCTCTACAGGCCTACAGAAATAAAGAGTCCCTCAACACCCATCCGGATAATAACGGCGGCAATCAACGCGGTTACAAACCCTTTAGCGATATCCAGCATTAGCAAAGTCCTCTTCTTAGGCCTGATGGCCCAACATGCCATACTGCGTAAAATACCACTCGCACAGTATATGCACAAGTTTTTCAACCTCAGCCAATAACTGATCAAAACAAGCCCCCAAAACAAGTTTGCCAACTGGCTATCCTTTCACTGGATTTCGTTTTATACTTGTCCTCAAGGAAGTTATTATGGGCATTACATATACTCAGGCGCTTATATCCTTGGTAGCGATCATGCTTCTCAGCGGTTTGGCATGGTGGTTATACCCGGTTAAAAGCAGGCTTAGCCAGCAGCGTGTCTACCGCAATTTTAGCCGTTGTTTCCCAAGCGAAACCATTATTGATTCCCTGTTTAGCGAAGATCATACAACAGCCCTTCTCCAACTCGCTAATGAGGACATGATTGGCCTTGTCTTTTGCATGGGTGACAGAATTGTCTGCCGCAAGTTCGAAAAATCGCACCTGCAGGGCATATGCCCACGACCGGACAAGCTCATCCTCAAAACACATGATTTTACCATAGGGAATATCAGCTTTTCCTGCTCGGCGGACATTCTGGCCGCGGCGCAAAAGCTGATTCCGGAGATAAAACTTTATGGCTGACACCCTGCCAGCTCCAACGCTTTTGGCTATTCCGGTGTTCGTCATCCTGGTACTTGTAGAAATGATTTATGGCTGGCGCACCCGCAGAGCAACTTTCGAAGCCCTAGACAGCCTGACATCCTTGCTCATGGGCCTTGGCAGCACCATTGCAGATGCCCTTACATTCACCCTTGTTTATGGGGTTTCATACTGGGTGTGGGAGAATTTTCGTATTTTTGATTTTGGCTACAGCCTGCCTGTCATAGCTTTAGCCTTTGTTCTGGATGATCTCGCCTATTACTGGCTACACCGCTGTGGGCACCGCGTGCGCTGGATGTGGGCAGCCCATGTGGTGCATCATTCCAGCCAGCATTATAATTTGACCACAGCCCTCAGGCAAACCTGGACAGCGCAGCTAACACCCGTCACATTATTTCGACTGCCAATCTTTATTTTAGGTATTGAGCCTGCCATTGTCTTTTTCTGTGCTGGCTTAAACCTGCTCTATCAGTTTTGGATTCACACAGAAACAATCAGAAAAATGCCGTCATGGTTTGAAGCAGTGATGAACACCCCCAGTCATCACCGAGTGCATCATGCCAATAACCCCCGCTATCTGGATGCCAATTACGCCGGTGTTTTTATTATCTGGGACAAGCTGTTTGGCAGCTTTACCCCCGAAGAGGAAACAGAACCCTGCCGTTATGGGCTGGTTAGTGATCTGGGCACCTTCAATCCCTTGAAAGTAGCTGTTCATGAATGGCTTGCAATTGCGAGAGACCTGATCACTGCGCGCAGATGGCGTGACAGGCTTCTCACTCTTCTTGCACCACCAGGCTGGACCCCCGATGGCAGCAGAAAAACAAGTGACATGCTAAAAACTGAATGGCAGGAACGCCTTAAACAGAAAAATACCGGATAGTTACTCTGGTTTTTTGCTACGTTTGTCGAGCAGAATGGCAAGAAGCACACCCAAGGCCCCACCGGCAAAGGTTTCCATACTCGGAGCAAAGGGAAGCCAATTACCGGCAATTGCGCCCACCAGCAGCCCTATAAACAAAAAGAAACCAATACGCGTTGCCATTACTCTACTCCAATTAATATCTGGCTAAAGCTTGCTCCCTCATGGGAAATTGCCTTACCTTTATGGTGCCCTATATATAAAGGGAATAGAAGTGCGTCAAACATTCGACTAAAGATAACAGTTGAACCGGGTATATACTTTGTCACATTGTACTCCTATTGATATTAGTATTTAAAAATAAGATGCCGTTTAAAAGATTTTAGAATTTTCAAGGAGATCCCCAAATGTCTGAAGATCAAATTGTTATTGTTGGCATGGCTCGTACCCCTATCGGTGGCCTGCTCGGTGATTTATCCGCTGTTCCAGCGCATCAACTTGGTGCAACTGCGATTTCTGCAGCCCTTTCAAGGGCAGGTCTGGAAGGTGACAGCGTTGATGAAACCCTCATGGGCTGTGTTCTGCCTGCAGGCCAAGGCCAGGCCCCTGCCCGCCAAGCTAGCCGCGGAGCTGGTATCCCTGATGATACAGGGGCCACCACAGTTAACAAAATCTGTGGTTCTGGCATGAAAACAATCATGTTGGCCCATGACAGCATTAAAGCGGGCACTAACAAGGTTGTGGTTGCGGGTGGTATGGAAAGCATGTCCCTTGCGCCTCATCTGATGCCTTCAGGGCGCACAGGGGTGAAATATGGCAATGCTCAGCTTTATGATCACATGGCTCTGGACGGCCTGACAGACGCATACGCGGGTGAGCCCATGGGGGTTTTTGCGGAGCTCTGTGCCGATCATTATCAATTCACCCGCGAGGCGCAAGATGCTTATGCGATCGAGTCTCTCAATCGCGCCAAACGTGCCATTGAAGATGGCAGTTTCGAGGGTGAAGTCGCGACAGTCACCATCAAAGGCCGCCGCGGCGATGTGGAAATCACCACTGATGAACAACCTGGCAAAGCCATGCCGGAAAAAATCCCGAGCCTACGCCCTGCTTTTAAAAAAGATGGTAGCGTGACAGCGGCAAATGCCAGCTCCATTTCAGATGGTGCCGCCGCTGTTGTGCTAACAACACAAGCTGAAGCCGATGCCAAAGGCCTGAAGCCGCTGGCCGTTATCCGCGCCCACGCCAGCCACGCACACGAGCCAGAGTGGTTCACAACGGCTCCTGTCAGTGCAATAAAAAAGGTTATGGAAAAAGCTGGCTGGACAGCCGCTGACGTTGACCTCTTCGAAATTAACGAAGCCTTTGCTGTGGTTGCTCTGGCCGCCATGCAGGAACTTGGCCTGCCTCATGAAAAAGTGAATGTAAACGGTGGTGCCTGTGCCCTTGGCCACCCAATTGGGGCGTCCGGTGCTCGCATTACCGTAACACTGATCAACGCGTTGAAAAAACGTGGCCTTAAAAAGGGCGTTGCCAGCCTGTGTATCGGCGGCGGCGAAGGTGTTGCTCTGGCGATTGAACTGGTGTAATCGCGCGTTAAACATATCGCAAAAAAAGCCGGGCTTTAGCCCGGCTTTTTTTGTTCCACATTCGAACGCATAAACCCCGGACAGCACACCATCCGGGGTTATACAAATTCAGCTATATGGGCTGATACTATTAAAAGGGGATTTCATCATCCAGGTCAGACCCGCCGCCAGAAGAATAGCCTCCACCTTGATTACCTCCTGATGGCCCATTATCATAGCCGCCACCATAGCCACTCTGAGCAGAATCACCAAATCCACCGCCTTGATTGTCACCTCTGCCATCCAACATGGTCAGTTCACCACGGTAGCGCTGCAAAACGACCTCAGTCGTGTATTTTTCCTGACCAGACTGATCTGTCCACTTGCGTGTTTGTAACTGGCCTTCGAGATAGACTTTAGAGCCTTTTTTCAGATAATTTTGTGCCACTTTGGCCAGGTTTTCATTAAAAATGACAACACGGTGCCATTCTGTCTTCTCACGACGCTCACCTGAGGAGCGATCTTTCCATGATTCTGATGTCGCGATAGAAAGATTCACCACTGGCGAGCCATCATTCATGGTACGCACTTCCGGGTCACGCCCCAGATTACCTACCAGAATTACCTTATTCACACTACCAGCCATGTCAGCTCCCCTATATTCTCATGATCATACTCTGCGCTCATGGCGCCACTTAAGGTGCGACCATAGACCAAGCGTCATTTTCCTGCAAAAACAAAGTGGCAAAATATGCCTTAATTGCTATCTGAATGATGGCTATCCCATTCAAGATACTGCTTTGCTCCCTGAAAAGGCGTAATGCTCTCCATCCTGCTGCGGGTAAACAGTTCGGAACGTACCGTCAAGCCAGCAGGATCATCCAGAGTAGCGGAATAGATGCAATCCCAATCTCCTTTTTTTACCCATTCCCAAGTAAGCGGGATGCCACAGGTTTTGCAAAAACGCCGTATTGCTTTCTCGCTCGTCTGCACAACACCTGTCGGCTTGTTGATCCACCGGAACTGGCCAGCCCCAACAACTGTTGACATAAGAAATGGAGCCCCTGTTTGCTTCTGACAATCCCGGCAATGGCAAGTAACGGTGCGAGATCTATCCAGATTAATTTCATAACGTGCAGCGCCACAAAGGCACCCACCAGTTCTCAAATCATTCACCACTGTTCCTTTCCTGTTTTAACCCTCTTTTCACTCCCAATTGCCGGAGCAAAAGCATAGCCTGATAACAGGTTGCCCCACAGGTCTAGCTGCCTGCCTCATGTTGTCTGGCCCCGTGAAAGGGGCTAATCCCCACCATCCTGCTGCGGGTGAAAATTTCATAATCAACAGTCAAACCACTGGTATCATCCAGTGTTGTAGTGTTGATGCTGTCCCACTCCGCTTTCTTCACCAGTTCCCAGGTCAATGGCGTACCACAGGTACTACAGAATCGCCGCACAGCCCCTTCACTAGCCTGCACGGCACCAGATGGCTTCTTTATCCAACGAAACTGTCCCGCACCAACTCCTGTTGCCAAAATAAAGGGTGCCCCTGATTGTTTCTGGCAATCCCTACAGTGGCAAGCATGTGTGCTGGCCCCATCAAGATTAATTTCATAACGTGCAGCACCACAAAGGCACCCGCCAGTTCGTACATCTGTCATAGCTGTTCCTTTGCTGATTTTGTTCTTTATTTGTTCTCATTTTAGCGATATTGTCAAGCATCTTGACTCTGGTGGCCTCACACGCCACTTCTTGAACCATAGAAGCACTATTGTAACGAGGGCCTTCATGCTGACAGAAATATCCGTTCGCGGCGCAAGAGAACATAATCTGAAGTCTGTGGATGTTGATATCCCACGGGATAAGCTGGTTGTAATTACCGGCCTCTCTGGCTCAGGCAAATCCTCCTTGGCATTTGACACCATTTACGCGGAAGGCCAGCGCCGTTATGTGGAATCACTCAGTGCTTATGCCCGCCAGTTTCTGGAACTGATGCAAAAACCCGATGTGGACCATATTGAAGGCCTCTCCCCTGCTATTTCCATTGAGCAGAAAACGACCAGCAAGAACCCGCGCTCTACTGTGGCCACGGTAACAGAGATATATGATTATATGCGCCTTTTGTGGGCGCGCATTGGCATTCCCTATTCTCCCGCCACTGGCCTGCCCATTGAAAGCCAGACAGTGAGCCAGATGGTGGATCGTATCATTGCCATGGGTGAAGGTGCGCGGCTATATCTCCTTGCCCCTATCGTGCGAGGGCGCAAAGGCGAGTATCGCAAGGAACTGGCTGAGCTACAAAAGCGTGGTTTTCAGCGCGTGAAAGTGGATGGTGACTTTTATCTGATTGAAGAATCCCCTGCCCTGAACAAAAAAATCAAACATGATATTGATGTTGTGGTGGACCGCCTTGTGATCAAGGAAGGCATGGCCCAGCGCATTGCCGACAGTGTGGAGACGGCGCTTGAGCTTTCCGACGGCCTGTTGGTAATAGAAACAGCCCCATCTGGCGATGAAGCGGCAGAGCGGCACTTGATGTCTGCCAAATTCTCCTGTCCTGTCTCCGGCTTCACCATTGAAGAAATTGAACCAAGGCTGTTTTCCTTCAACAACCCTTTTGGTGCCTGCCCTGAATGTGATGGGCTTGGTAACAAGCTTTATTTCGCGCCAGAACTGGTGGTGCCGGACGGGCAGAAAAGCATCCGTCAAGGGGCGTTGGCACCGTGGGCGAATAAAGCAAACAACCCCTCCCCCTTTTATTTTCAGGCGCTGGATGCTGTCGCCAATCATTACAATGTCTCGCTGGACAGCCCATGGGCAGACATACCCGAAGAGGCACAAAAGGCTTTCCTTTTCGGTACAGGAAAACAATCTGTGCAGATTGTCTATGCCGATGGCAAACGCCGCTTTGAGGTGAACAAACCTTTTGAAGGCGTAATCAACAATATCGAGCGCCGCTGGCGGGAAACTGATTCCAACTGGATGCGGGAAGAACTTTCCAAATATCAATCCTCCACCACCTGCACGGCTTGTGAAGGGGCAAGGCTGAAACCTGAAGCTCTGGCCGTAAAAGTGGACGCCACCCCTATTCATGAAGTCAGCAATCTGTCTGTTAAAGCTGCTTATGACTGGTTCACAGACTTACCTGAAAAACTGATCGAAAAACATC
>JBNKGK010000150.1:0-8027 GCA_050289785.1 Kordiimonas sp. | reverse complement strand
CGCTGGCGCTGACCGGTTTCCCCGGGACTGCTGGTTATTTTTCTAAGGACATGATTATTGAGGCCGCTTACGCTTCTCATTCACCTGGATCACAATTTGCTTTTGTGATGGGGGTTGGCGCTGCCTTTATGACAAGCTTTTATAGCTGGCGTCTGGCGTTCATGACATTCACGGGTGATTGCCGTGCGGATAAGCACACGATCGATCATGCCCATGAAAGCCCATGGATCATGTTGATCCCGCTGATTGTGCTTTCTATTGGTGCTATCGCTGCCGGTTTTGTCTTTGCGCACCATTTTGTTGGGGAGGATCGTTTCGCCTTTTGGAACGGTGCTCTGGTGACCAGCCCGCATGACGTGCTGGATGAAGCCCATCATGTTCCATTCGGTGTGAAAGCTGCACCATTTGTTGCCATGGTTCTTGGGTTTACGCTTTCTGCATGGTTCTACCTCAGAAAGACAGATCTACCACAGCGTACAGCTGCAACGTGGTCAGGTATCTACTCGTTCCTGTTGAATAAATGGTATTTCGATGAGCTTTATAACTTCCTGTTTGTAAAGCCTTGTTTCTGGTTGGGTAAAACCTTCTGGAAACGTGGTGACGAACAAACCATTGATGGCTTTGGCCCTAATGGTATCTCTGCTCTGGTTGCAAGCATTGCTGCAAGAGCGAGAGTTCTGCAGACAGGATATGTTTATCATTATGCGTTTGCCATGATCGTTGGTTTGGCAATTGTTGTTACATGGTTTATGGCCCAGAGTGGCGGACACTAGGGGCAGGGGATTAGAGACATGATTTTTCTTCAGAATTACCTGCTCTCCTTGATGATGCTTGTGCCTCTTATTGGCGCAGCGTTTATTCTGATCATCAAACATCAGGATAAAGATATCGAGAAGCGTAATATCCGCTCTGTGGCGCTGTTAACCACGCTTGTGACCTTTGCGATGAGCCTGGTGCTCTGGGCAGGGTTTGATAATAGTGATGCCGATTTCCAGTTCGTTGAAAACTATGCCTGGATTGGCGACACTATCCGCTATTATGTGGGGGTGGATGGCATTTCCATGCTGTTCATTGTGCTGACAGCCTTCCTGATGCCTCTGGTTATTCTTTCCAGTTGGGAAGCGGTTGAGAAGCGCGTCAAAGAATATATGATTGCCTTCCTGGTGCTGGAAACGCTGATGATTGGTGTTTTCTCTGCTCTGGATATTTTCCTGTTTTATGTCTTCTTCGAAGGCGGACTGATCCCGATGTACCTGATTATTGGTGTATGGGGTGGTGTGAACCGGATTTACGCAAGCTTCAAATTCTTCCTTTATACACTGCTTGGTTCTGTGCTGATGCTGGTGGCTGTGCTTTATATGTATATGGAAGCAGGCACGACAGATATTCCGGCGCTGATGACCCATCATTTTGATGCTGGTATTCAGAACTGGTTGTGGCTTGCTTTCTTTGCATCCTTTGCTGTGAAAATGCCAATGTGGCCAGTTCACACCTGGTTGCCAGATGCACACGTACAGGCACCAACCGCAGGTTCAGTTATTCTGGCTGGTGTGCTTCTGAAAATGGGCGGCTATGGTTTCTTGCGGTTTAGCTTGCCCATGTTCCCTGAAGCGACAGAGCATTTCGCGTGGCTTGTGTTTGGGCTTTCTATTGTGGCCGTGATCTATACAT
Source organism: Kordiimonas sp. (assembly GCA_050289785.1). GTDB lineage: Bacteria > Pseudomonadota > Alphaproteobacteria > Sphingomonadales > Kordiimonadaceae > Kordiimonas. The sequence goes on along the minus strand of JBNKGK010000150.1, from coordinate 6,356 downwards.
CACTGGTGGCACTGGTGCAGGAAGATATTAAAAAACTGATTGCTTATTCTTCCATTGCGCACATGGGTTTTGTCACCATTGGCATATTCATTCTGAACGCTAACGGAATTGAAGGCGCCATCTTCACCATGCTGAGCCATGGTATTGTTTCTGGTGCACTCTTCCTTGCTGTTGGTGTGATTTATGACAGGCTGCACACGCGGGAAATCAAGCGCTACGGTGGTCTTGCCATTAATATGAAGATTTACGCGACCATTTTTGTGATTTTCTCTATGGCCTCTGTTGGCCTGCCAGGTACAAGTGGTTTCGTGGGTGAGTTTCTGGTGCTGAACGGTGCTTATGCCTACGATAGCTGGATTGCTTTTGGCGCAGCCTTTGGTGTAATTTTAGGTGCTGCCTATATGCTGTATCTGGTGCGCCGCCTTATCTTTGGTGAACTTGATAAAGATGATGTGAAGGCAATGCCTGATCTCTCATTGCGCGAGAAAATCATTTTTGCCCCACTTATTGCTGTTGTGTTCTGGATGGGTATCTATCCTAACAGCTTCCTGGAGCCTGTTCATGCTTCAGTTGAAAAGCTGATCACAACTCATTTCCCACATGTTGAAGAAAGACAGACTGCCAAGGCAGTTCATCTTGACCAAACTGAAGCTGTGCATGCAGCTGAAAAAGCCCATTAAGGAGTTTTGAACCGATGACCGGTGAATTGCCAAACCTTATCCCTGCCTTGCCAGAAATCATCCTGGCGGTTGGTGCAATGGCTCTCCTGATGCTGGGTGTTTTTCAGGGGGATAAAAGCTATAGTCAGGTGGCCAACCTCTCCATTCTGCTGCTTGTTGTTGCCGCAGTTATCATGGTTACGCAGGTAGGCGGCGACCGCCAGCTGACATTTGGTGGCATGTTTGTCACAGATTCCTTTGCGATCTTTACAAAGATGCTGGTTTTTGTGGGCTCTGCTGTTGCGCTGTTGATCTCTGGCCGTTTCATGAAAGAGCATAATATTGCCAAGTTTGAGTACCCGATCCTTGTGGTTCTCGCGACCCTTGGTATGACCTTGATGATTTCAGCGAATGACCTGATGAGCCTGTATGTAGGCCTGGAACTGCAAAGTCTTTCGCTTTATGTGCTTGCAGCGATCAACCGAGACAGAACACGTTCAACAGAAGCTGGCCTGAAATATTTTGTGCTTGGTGCCTTGTCTTCAGGTATGCTTCTTTACGGCATTTCCCTGATTTACGGTTTCTCTGGTACTACAGATTTTGACGTGCTGGCCTCAACGCTGGAAAAAGCTGACCACCCTGAAATGGGTATCATTGTTGGTATGGTTTTCCTAATGGCCGGTCTCGCATTCAAAATTTCTGCGGTTCCGTTCCACATGTGGACACCAGATGTGTATGAGGGCGCACCAACACCTGTGACAGCATTCTTTGCCGCGGCCCCAAAGGTAGCAGCTCTGGCGCTGTTTGTGCGGGCAATGTCTAACGCATTCCCTGCGATGACTGACCAGTGGCAACAGGTGATCATTTTCATCTCCATTGCTTCCATGCTGGTTGGTGCGTTCATTGCGCTGGTACAGACCAATATCAAACGTCTGATGGCTTATTCTTCCATCGGCCATGTTGGTTATGCCCTTGTGGGCCTGGCCGCCGGTACTGAGGCCGGCATTGAGGCCTTGCTGGTTTATATCGCTATTTATGTGACCATGACACTTGGGGCTTTTGCCGCCATTCTGTCTATGCGCCGCGCGGAAGGTATGGTTGAAGATATTGCTGATCTTTCAGGCCTGTCCCAAACTAACCTGCCTTTGGCCATTGCCATTGCTACCTTCATGTTCTCACTTGCGGGCATTCCGCTGCTTGCTGGCTTCTTTGGCAAATGGTTTATCTTCAAGGCGGCTGTTGATGCTGGGCTTGTTCCGCTGGCTATTATTGGCGTGCTAACCAGCGTTGTGGGTGCTTTCTATTATATCCGCGTCATCAAGGTGATTTTCTTTGATGAGCCGGCACCAGCATTTGAAACAACAAAAGACAGAAGTGTTTCACTGGTTATTGGTGTTACAGCTGTGTTAAACTCACCGGTAAGCTTCTTTTTGATCTCTCCCCTTGTTGCAGCGGCAACATGGGCGGCTGGTTCACTACTTTATTGAGGAACAATGGCAAATACTGCATTTGAAAATTGGGAAGCCTCAATGCCGTCTGGCGTTGGGGCTTCTTTCGTTAAGAGCTGCGATAGTACTAATATTCTCGCTCGAGAGGCAGCCAAAGCAGGAGAAGCAGGCCCCAGGTGGTTTATTGCTGGGCAGCAAAATGCCGGAAGAGGGCGACAGGGTAGACAGTGGTTATCCGAGGAGGGTAATTTATACGCATCCCTGATGTTCAGGCCTAAGCTGACCCCTGCAGATATGGCAGGCCTGCCTTTTGTTGTTTCCCTTGCCATACGCGATACACTTATAGGCCTTGGCGCAGAAAAAGATGCCGTTTTTTGCAAATGGCCCAATGATGTGTTGATCGGTGATAAAAAGGCCAGCGGTGTTTTGATAGAAAGCTCAGCCACCAATGGGCAAGCGCTGGATTATGTCATCATTGGCATAGGCATCAATTTAGCTCATTATCCAGATGGTACGCCATTTCCTGCTACATCATTGGAGCAGGAGACTTCCATTAAAGTGAGTGTGAAAAACGCTGTTGCGCTCCTGGCTTCTCATATGTTTAGGCGTTTAACAGAATGGAACCCCACTGATTTTGCACCGCTTAAAACCGAGTGGGAAAACTGTGCCTGGGGGCTTGGGAAACACTGCACCCTCAGAACAGCAGCAAAAAGCTTTTCAGGCATACCAAAAGGCCTAGATGATAGTGGTGCTCTGGTTGTCGTTTTGGATGATGGCACTACTGAATATTTATATGCTGGTGATGTTTTCCCGGTGGAAAACGCCGGGCCAGTTGAGGAATAACTATGTTACTCACCATAGACGCAGGAAATACCAACACTGTTTTTGCCTTATTAGAGGGCGAAAACATCGTTGAACACTGGCGCATATCGACCGCCGAACAGCGCACCGTTGAAGAATATATGGTGTGGATCAGTCATTTGATGGCGCTGAGTGGCAGAAAACCGTCCTCCGTTAAAGGAGCTATTTTGGGCAGTGTTGTGCCGCCTATCGTGCGGCCTATTATGCAGCTCGTTGATAAATATTTTGGCTGCACCCCTTTGATCGTTGGTAACCGTGGTGTCCAGTTGGGTGTGAAAGTCGAGGTTACAAACCCTCAGGAAGTAGGGGCTGACAGGCTGGTGAATGCTGTCGCGGCCGACGTTATCTATGGTGGACCGGTAATTGTGGTGGATTTCGGCACAGCAACCACATTCGATATTGTAGGTGAGGCTGGCAGTTATCTGGGCGGTGTTATATGCCCGGGCATTAACTTATCGTTGCGTGCACTGCACGAGGCGGCCGCTAAGCTGCCGCGCATTGCAGTGAGTGCACCAACAGATTTGCGGGTAACCGGTAAAACAACTCTGGAAGCCATGCAATCTGGCATTTTCTGGGGGTATATTGGCATGATTGAAGGGCTTGTTTCCCGTATCAAAGCCGAACATAGCGATACCATGAAGGTGATAGCCACAGGCGGTTTGGCCCCAGTTTTTGCCGATCACACCCATGCAATTGATGAAGTGGCGAGTGATTTAACCCTGCAGGGGCTGCGACTCATATACGAGCGGAATCAGTAAAACTTATGGCGTATATGCGTGAAAGTGATGAACGGCTGCTGTTCCTGCCTTTAGGTGGCTCCGGTGAAATTGGTATGAACCTCAACCTATACGGCCATAAGGGCAAATGGTTAATGGTTGATTGTGGCATGACCTTTTCTGATGACACTTTGCCGGGTATTGATCTTGTTTTCCCCGATACGGCCTTTATTGAGGATGAGCGTGATCATCTTGTTGGGCTTGTGTTAACGCATGGCCATGAAGACCATATCGGCGCTGTGCCTTATCTGTGGGACAGATTTCAGTGCCCGGTTTATGCTACGCCTTTTACTGCAGGGCTGGTACGGGAAAAACTGACAGAAGCTGGTATATTGGATGAAGTCCCCCTGCATATTGTTGAGGATTTGGATCCCTTCACATTAGGCCCATTTTCTGTGCGCTATGTGCCGCTTGCACACTCCATTGCGGAGGGTCATGGTTTAGCCATTGAAACCGGGCAGGGCACTATTTTCCATACTGGCGACTGGAAGCTGGATGACCGCCCCCTTATCGGTCCGGCTTGCCCATCACCTATTTTGTCTCAACTTGGTGAGGACGGGTTAATCGCTGTCGTTGGGGATTCCACAAATGTTTTTAATGCCTCGGAATCAGGCTCAGAAGCTGCTGTGAGAGAAAGCCTGAAGGAGCTTGTTGCCCCCCTTCAAAAACGGGTGGTGATCACAACTTTCGCTTCTAACGTTGCCAGGTTGGAAACCATAGGTGAAGTGGCAAAGGCGACAGGTCGCCATCTGGTGCTGGTTGGCCGGTCTATGGAGCGTATTGTCAGGATTGCCAAACAGACAGGCTATTTGCAGGGTTTTCCGCCACTTGTTGATATCGAAGATGCAGATAATTTACCACGTGAGAAGGTGCTGATTGTTTGCACAGGCTGCCAGGGAGAGCCCCGGGCTGCCATTTCCCGCATGGCGCGGGGTGAGCACCGAGATTTGCAATTAACGCCAGGTGATACAGTTATTTTCTCATCCAAGATCATTCCAGGCAACGATCTTGTTCTTGGTCAGTTGTTTAATGATCTCGCCAGTGCTGGCATTGATGTGATTACTGAGAAAGATGCTTTTGTTCATGTTTCCGGCCATCCTGGCCGTGCAGAACTCACCAAAATGTATGATTGGACTAAGCCACATTCGGTGATTCCAGTTCACGGTGAAGTCCGGCATTTGCAGCGGCATGCCAAGCTGGTGAGGGAACTGGGTATTCCCAATACCATCGTCCCCAAAAATGGCGATATCATCGAGATTACCCCAAAAGGCTTGAAGCTGATTGATGAAGCACCTGTGGGCAGGCTTGTGTTGGATGGCAAGGAGGTTATTCCTCTGTCTGATCCTGCAATTATAGATAGGCGCAGAGTTTCCTTTAATGGGTTTGTTACGATCAGCCTGATTTTTGATGAAGATGATGCTTTGGCGGCGGAACCTATTTTGGCGGTTCTTGGTTTGCCCAGAAGTGAAGATGATGGTTTTATCGATGGTATGCTTATGGATGTTGAGGATGCGATAGATCAGATGAAAGCTTCCGCTCGTTCCAGCAATACCATGATTGAGGAAAGTGCCCGTATCGCTGTGCGGCGTTATTGCAGGCGAGAAATTGGTAAAAACCCCGGTGTTGCGGTTTTGATTACGCGCAGGGAAGATATGGACCTGAGCGCCTGAGGGGAGGACATCAATGATTGGACGTTTGAACCACATCGCAATTGCCGTGCCTGACCTGAAGCAGGCTGCGGAAACCTATAAGGGTATGTTGGGTGCCAAAATTTCTGAGCCGCTTGAGTTACCAGAACACGGCGTAACCACCATATTTGTAGAGCTACCCAATACAAAAATTGAGTTGCTTCATCCGCTTGGAGAAAACTCACCCATCAGCAAATTTCTGGAGCGCAATTCTGACGGCGGTATTCATCATCTCTGTTATGAAGTGAACGATATTCTTGCTGCCAGAGATAAACTGGTGAATAAAGGGGCGCGTATTCTTGGTAGTGGTGAGCCCAAAACTGGCGCCCATGGCAAACCCGTTCTGTTTTTGCATCCTAAAGATTTTCATGGTGCACTGATAGAACTTGAGGAAGTTTAAGCGAGGAAATTATGGGAATACCCACACTGATACTTGTTTATGTTATTTGCTGGTGGATGTGCTTCTTTGCCATCTTGCCTATAGGTGTTCGTGCCCAGAATGAGACGGAAGAGGGTGTGACAGAAGGAACGGTACCCAGTGCACCTTCTAACCCGATGTTGAAAAAGAAAATCATCATGACCAGCATCATCGCTCTTGTGCTGACAACCGGATATTATTTTCTGGCAACGTCGGGGCTGATTAGCTTCAAAGCAATGGCGCCCAAGCATTAAAGCAAGTCTGAATATCATTTTATTCTTGAGATAAAACAAAAAAACAGGGCGCCGTATTTTCGGTGCCCTGTCTTCTTTTAAGTATCAACAAATGGCAATTATTTTTTTATCTGCCTTTTGTAGGTATCAGCTTTTTGCTTGTAGATTTTGTGGGAGATCGATGTTTATCACCTATTTGTTTGGGAAGCTTCCTTCCCATGTGCTTGTTTGTAAATCGGCTCCATTGGCCATGAAGTACACACCTCTTGCATG
>JBNKGK010000149.1:0-8094 GCA_050289785.1 Kordiimonas sp. | reverse complement strand
TTTGATCAGCCTGATAATTCATTTACATATTCGCGGAAATATCTCGATATGCCGTTTCAGTTGACTGAACAGTCGCCTCCCAGATTTGACAGTATTTTCCATATTCCGGTTGATCAGGTAAAGTTCACACCTGATGTGGAAGACAGTATTCTGGCCATGTATAAAGATGACCACTGGACACCAACACTTGATGAAGTTGCAAAGAAGCTAGGGTTAAGTGTTCGTTCGCTGCGTCGCAGGCTTGCTGCAGAAAAACAGACATTCACGGGCCTGAAGGCAAGGTTAAGGCAGCGCGAAGCCGAATATCTGCTCATCAACACAGAAATGTCTGTTACCCAGGTGGCCCTGCAGGTGGGCTATTGTGATCCAGGTGATTTTACTCGCGCTTTCACAAGCTGGACAGGTCTCACCCCTTCCGCCTATCGATTACAGCATCAAATAAGTCCGGATGACAGGGACTTGCCCTAAGATATTTCTTGGGGGGTCAATTATCCCAAATTGACTGTGAAACTTGGCCCGGCCTGCTATAGCTTTTTCTCATTTTCTTCATAATAATTGTCGCAGTGGGGCAAGCGCTTTGGTCAGGAAAAGGCCGGAGAGAGGTACCCCGCTCAAGCATGACAATAACAAAGTAAGACCAGCTTTTCTGGTGTGACGCAGTGTGGATATGGGGAATTTTGTATGGATGCAGGGGTAAAGTCATCTGCTTTGGCAGGTGAAGTGCAAGAGCGGATGTTGGAGGAACAGTTGGCTGAGGGGCTTAAACCCCAGAAAACTGACGGGCTTTATGCCAAATATGTTCTGTTCGTGTTGTTTCTCGTGTGTGTGCTTAATTTTCTCGATCGGCAAATACTCACCGTTTTGGCCGAAGATATTAAAGCAGACCTGGGGTTAACTGACGCCAAGATGGGTTTTCTTGCAGGCGCGGCTTTTGCGGTTTTTTACGCAACATTCGGTATTACTCTGGGGCGTCTTGCTGATGTGTGGAGCCGGAAGAAGCTTATCTCAATTGGGCTGGGTTTCTGGAGCCTGATGACGGTCCTTTCTGGTCTGACGCGGAGCTTTGTGCCCCTCGCGGCCTGCCGGTTCGGTGTTGGGGCAGGTGAGGCCAGTGCCATACCCTCAGGCTACTCTTTATTGTATGATTATTTTTCTCCAAAAGTGCGAACCACAGTTTTGGCACTATATGCCAGTGGTGTCATTGTTGGGGGTGGACTGGGCATTTTTTTGGGTGGTCAGATTTTGGAGGCATGGAAGACAGCCTGGCCTGATTCTTCGTTAGCGCCTTTTGGCTTAGCGGGATGGCAAGCCGCTTTTATGACCGTGGGCCTGCCTGGGCTTTTGATAGCTTTCTGGGTTGCGACGTTGCGCGAACCCATGCGCGGGCTCAGTGATGGCATTGCCTCAAAGCCGCATGGCAACCCTTTTGGTGAAGCTGCTACTGTTATGATGAGTGTGCTTCCGGTGACCAACATCATTGTGATGGTTCGTGAAAAGGCCCCTAAAGATATCATTGTTTATAATTTGATCTTGGCGCTCCTCATTGTCGTTGGCGGCTATGCCTTAAGTGTGGCTACTGGTGATGTGATGCAGTGGGCGGCTTTAAGCTTTGGTATCTATGCTGCTGTATCATGGGCCCAGTGCCTTAGTGTGCGGGACCCAGTGGTTTTCGGGATGATTTTCCGCTGTAAATCAATGCTGTACCTTATTATTGGAGCAGCCCTGTTTGTATTTTCGGCGGCAACTTCCTTTTGGATCATTCCCTTTTTTCAGCGTTACCATGGGGTGAGTGCCGCTGAGGTGGGTAACGTGCTGGGGATTGGCCATATTGTTCTCGGGTGTACAGGCATCATTCTTGGCGGTGTGTTGGCAGATAAGCTGAGGCATTTCACCCCAAAGGGTAAGATATATGTTTGCTTGGTAGCCTATGCTATCAGTATGTGTTCCGGCATTTCAGTTCTTTTGGTTGATGACCTGCATATTGCCTATGGGGCAGAACTGTTTGCTTATTTTGTTGGCCCCATGACCATAGGACCCATGGTTTCCACCGTCAATGATCTGGTGTTGCCGAGGGGGCGGGCGACCAGCAGTTCAGCCTTTACGATGGTGCAGACGCTTTTTGGTTTTGCGCTGGCACCCTATGTGGTGGGTTTCATCAGCGATAGCCTGGCGGCAACAGGTGTCGATGAGGGGGTGGCGCTGCAGCAGGGAATCCTCTGGCCAAAACTGATTATTGGTTTGCTGGGTCTTCTTTTCATGATGCTTGTGATGCGGCATCTGGAAGCTGATGAAGCTGGCCTGAAAGAGCGAGCCAGAGCCCTTGGCGAAGAGATTTAATTTAAACGTGTAAAGAGAACGAGTATGACACAGACAGCAAAATATATGGGCCCCATGGCAGGCCTCAAGGTAGTGGATTTTGGTTGGTATTATACAGGCCCCATGGTTGGCATGATGATGGCTGATCAGGGTGCTGATGTGGTGCGTGTTGCAAAACCCGGCGGTGCAGAGCTGCCCGAGCAGCAATATCGCCTGTTAAACCGCAACAAGAAACTGGTGGAGCTGGACCTCAAAACAGATGAAGGCCAAGCTGCTGTAAAAAAGCTGATCCAATCCGCCGATATTCTGATTGAAAATTTTCGTCCCGGTGTGATGAAACGCCTCGGGCTGGCATATGAGGATGTCAAAGCCTCTAATCCTCGGCTAATTTACCTCTCGCTGCCTGGCTTTGCTTCGACTGATGAAAAAAATGCAAACGTACAAGCATGGCAGGGGATAATGGACGCAGCTGCGGGCACCTATAATCATATCAGCATGTCCCGCGCGGGATTGAATTACCCTCCTGTTTACACGGCAGCTCCTCACTCAGCGGTTTACAGTGCCATTCATGGCTCCATTGCGGTTGGTGCCGCCCTTGTTGCCAGAGAAAAACACGGGGTTGGAACCTTGATTGAAGCGCCACAAACAGAATGCGGCAGGGCAGGCTTCATCTGGAGCCAGGTAGAAGGTAGTCCATCCATGGCGAAGTTAGGCAATGCCAGTGCTTATGAAGGGTTGGAGAGCAAAGAAGGAGATAGCCCGCAAACGCTTCTTGAAAAAATCGACAAAGGGGGCTGGGTTTCCCGTGATGAGTTTGGGGGTGCCTTTGGTAATTATTTCCGCTGTGCCGACGGCAAGATGTTTTATCTTTGGGTCCTTTTTTATCCAGATATGTGTGAGCGTTATCTTTCTGTGCTCGGGCTTTATAAGCAGGTGCTGAAGGAAGGCATGATTAACGAAGGCCCTCAGGTAACGGGTATGTCTAACAATATCAGCAACCCTAATGAGTTAGACCCAAAGCTTCATGAGCGTCTCAAAACGCTGATTGCCGAGAAGTTTCTCACCAAAACATCGGAAGAATGGGATGTTCTGTTTAAAAAGGCCTGTATCCCGTCCTCTATTTTTCGCACCAGATCAGAATGGTTGAAATTGGAACCTATGCTGGAATCAGGGGTACTCACTAAATTGGATAATGGCCAGTCCGAGATTACTGTGCCGGGGCGCTTGGCGGACATCAATAACGGTGATGGCCTGCCTTCCGAGCAAAAATACCGTGATGCAGAGCATGTTGGTAGGGCAGATATTGAAACACTCTGGGGTGTGGCTGCATCGAAGCCTACAACCAGCGGGCCAGTCCTTAAAAAGGGGGACCTTCTGAAGGGCGTGAAGGTACTGGATTTGAATAGTGTGCTCGCCGGGCCAACGTCGGGTTATGTTCTCGCGCAATATGGGGCTGAGGTGATCAAGGCAGATTCAGCAGGATTTAAAGATCCTTACGGCATCATGATAGCCCTTATTGAGCAAAATCAGGGCAAGCGCAGCATTGTCACAGATGTGAAAACCGCTCTGGGGCGCGAGGTGCTGGAAGGGCTCATTCGCTGGGCGGATGTTGTTGTTCATAACATATTGGATGATACGGCTAAGAGGCTTGGCGTTGCCCACGATCAACTGAAAGCCATAAATCCAGATATTGTGAGCATCCAGATGTCTGCTTTTGGCGGAACGCACCGTGGCGGTTGGGAAGCGCGGCCGGGTTTTGACCCTATCATCCAAAGCGCCACAGGCCTGCCCGCACAATATGGCACGTATGAAAACCCGCACAAGCACCATATGGCTCTATCCGCAGATACAATGGGCGGTTTTTCTCTAGCCTATGCCGCTATGCTGGCCCTGTATCATAAGCGTAGAACCGGGGAGTCCGTCGAGGGCCGTACGTCACTGGCTCGGGCAAACAGTCATTATCAATTGCCATGGATGATCATGGAAAATGATAACTGTGATTGGGGTGAGCCGCGTGGTCAGCTTGCGCTGGGTCCAAGCTGGCATGACCGTATGTATGAGTGCTCGGATGGCTGGCTTTATGTGGCTACGCCTGCTGTGGATGCCCCCAAATTGGTGCAAGCAGTGCTTGGTGCTGAGGTGGGAACAGCCGCAGAGCTGGAGGGTGCTTTTGCCAAGGACAGTGCGGACGACTGGTGCGAAAAACTGTCTGCGTCCGGCATTGCCTGTCACAAGGTGTGGGATACCTCACAAATGCATAAGTCTGCAGACATAGAGGATGTTGGTAACGAAGCAATGGATGCTTATGCAACCGGGGCTTATAGTCTCTTCCGCAGAAAAGATCACCCCTGTGGGGTGCCTGTTATTACCAAGGCAGCAGATCATATTAGGATCGGGGAAGACAGAAGCTATTGGCGGCCTATCACTGCCCCTCGCTGGGGTGGGCATACCACTGAAATATTGGCAGAGCTGGGCTATGACGACGCAACAATTCAGGATCTGATCGATCTGAAGGTTTCGTGGGAATATATGCCAGCCATTGGCACCACAGATAGATATTTCTTTGCACCTGAAGAGGCATAATCATGATGAAGAATAAAAAACCGCAAGGGCCTCTCACTGGGCTCAATGTTATTGATTTTGGCCATTATTATGCCGGGCCGATGGCTGCCATGTTGCTGGCTGATCAGGGCGCTAATGTGATCCGGGTTGTAAGGCCCGGTGAGCCAGAACTGCCAGAGCATGAATATGAGCTGCTCAACCGCAATAAAAAATTGCTGCAGCTGGACCTGAAAACAGAGGCGGGCAGGCAGGAAGCACTTGCTCTTATCGCAAAAGCTGACGTGCTGATTGAAAATTTCAGGCCCGGTGTGATGAAAAAACTGGGGCTGGATTATACATCTCTGAGAGAAGCTAATCCCGGCCTTATCTATTTGTCGCTGCCCGGTTTTGCGTCCACTGACGAGAAAAGGGCGTCACTTCAAGCATGGGAAGGTGTGCTGGGTGCTGCTGTTGGTGCTTACACCCAGATCAGTATGGTGCGTCAAAATCTGGACTATCCGCCAGTTTATACCAGCGTGCCCCTTTGTTCCACCTATGGGGCTGTACTTGGCGGTGTAGCCATTATGGCGGCTTTATTATCGAGGGAAGAAAGTCTTAGTGGTACCGTGATCGAAGTGCCTCTTTTTGAAGCGGGCCTTTCGGCCACACAGCAAAGCCTTATTGGCCTGGATGCAAAGGGGTGGTCGGCAGCCAAAAATGAGGCAGTGCAATATAACCCCTCCGATGATCAGCAAACCCAGCTTGATAAAATGAGCAAGGCACTCAAGGATATGGTAGGGCTGATGAGTACCACATATCGCTGCGCTGATGGCCGTGACATTTATGTCTCCACCTATTTGACCAATGGTTTTGTCGCTACCTTCCTTAAGGCCATTGGGCTTGATAAACAGGTGAAGCGCGAAGGTTTTGTGAATGCGGGGCCTTGGGAATCCGGCCTTGATAATGATGTGGGCAATACGAGCACACTTAGCCCGAAAAGGCGCACCCGTCTGCGTGAACTGATCTGTGATGCCATGATGAAACGTCCTTCCGATGAGTGGGAGGAAATCCTTGGTAAAGTAGGGGTGCCAGCCTGTGTTGTCAGGTCTCGTGACGAATATCTGGCATTGGCCCCCATGAGAAAAAGTGGTGTTGTTGTTGAGCTTGATAAAGACGAACATAAATTTTCCATGCCGGGTCGCCTTGGGGATGTAACTGGCGCTAATGGTGCCCTGATTGAAGGCTATGGGGCGGCTCAGGAGGTAACCAGCGCGCAGGCAGAAGCATTTTTTACACCCAGACTTCAGGCGTTTAAAGCTCATTCTTCTCTGAAGAAAGGCGAGCTCCTAAAGGGGCTGAAGGTGCTGGACCTGTGCAATGTTATTGCGGGCCCCACCTCGGCGCATGTGTTGGCGGAATATGGGGCAGAGGTTATTAAGGCCGAAGCACCAAACGGTGTGCACCCCATGTTTATTCCGATGTCGCTGGAGCTTAATCAGGGTAAGCGCAGTATTCTGACAGATGTAACAACAGCACCAGGCCGTGATGTTTTTCACCGTATGGTAAAATGGGCTGATCTTGTGGTTCATAATGTGCTGGATAATAAGGCCAGGCGACTTGGTGTGTCACATGATCAACTGCAACTTATTCACCCTGGTGTGCTCAGCTGTCAGCTAACAGGCTATGGCGGCACGTTCCGTGGCGGCTGGGAAACCCGCCCAAGCTTTGATAATCTTGTGCAGGGGCTTAGTGGTCTGCTGGTGCATTATGGTGATCGGGAGCACCCGCTGTGGCACGGTGCCATTTCCTCGGCTGATACCATCGGTGGTTATGGCATGGCGTTCACCAGCTTGTTGTCCGTCTGGCAGAAGAAGCGCTCAGGCGTTGCTGGTGAGGCGCGAACGTCTCTTATTCGGGCCAACAACCATTATCAGTTACCGCTGATGGTCGCCCGTGATGGGAAATCTGATTTTGGGGTGCCTAAAGGCCAGTTCACCATGGGGATGAACGCTGCCCAGCGTATCTATCGCTGTGCTGATGACTGGCTGTATGTTGGTGCGTCTCCTGCGCTGGAAACTCACCTTGCACAGCTTGTAACAGGCGCATCCTGTTTGGATGAAGCCACACTTGAGAAGGCTTTTGTTCAAAAAACAGTTGATGAGTGGGCGGGGCTGCTGTCTGAGGCTGGTATTGCCTGCCATCCTGTTATGACATCTGAAAGCCTGAGAGCGGATGCTGACCAACACGTCGTTTCAAATGAGGCTGCGGATGAGGCTGGCGGCAGCATGCCTCCTGTTCTGGTTTGGGAAAACCACCCCTGTGGCACAGCGGCCATGCGTTTGGCTGCCGAGACAGGTTATATTGGCGAGGCGCGAACAACCCGTCGCCTCAAGCCCGCTCCCCGCTACGGAGAAAACAGTAGAGAGATACTTGTTGATCTTGGCTATAGCGAGAAAGAGGGAGCAGAACTGATCCGTCTGAAAGCCGTGCATGATTTCTTACCGGGCATTGGCACAGCCGATCGTTATTTTTTTACACCGGAGGGTTAGGAAATGTTGAAGGGAATTGTAACAGGGCTTTTATGTCTGCTCAGCTTTCAGGTTGTGGCTGCTGATCCTGAAAATGATTGTACAACAGTTGATGGCATTGAACCCTATTGTGGCATCTATGCGCCAGAAGATTTGGCTCGGATTCCTGGCACCAACCTGTTGATTGCCAGCCGGTTTAATCTTTATTTACCTCATAAATTAGGGCAATTGGTTCTATTTGATACAGACAGCGGAGAACATCAAACGCTCTATCCAAATACGCTGTATAAAGTGATGGCTCCGGAAGACCTGTGGGGGGATAAAAACTGTTCTGGCCCTCCCGGTCATTTATCGCCCCATGGTATTGACATTGCCCGGCGCGAGGACGGGGACCTGATGCTGCAAGTGATGAACCACGGCGATCTGGATTCCATACAGTTTTTTAAAATTGATCTTGCAGGGCAGAGTGTATCGCTTATCTGGCAGGGCTGTGTGTTCATGGAAGCAGACAATATAGACCTGAATGATGTCACAGCCTTTCCTGATGGCGGTTTTGCCACAACAGCGTCCACTTTTACGGCGAAACCGGCTTTTGATAAAATTAGTACAGGTGGCAAGCGGCTTTTGGGCAAGCTGCTTCCGGGTGGGCAGGTTCTTTTGTGGAAGCCGGGTACTGGGCTGCGGTCCCTGCGGCGGTTTGATCATGGAT
>JBNKGK010000148.1:0-8136 GCA_050289785.1 Kordiimonas sp. | reverse complement strand
AACAGGCTATGGTAATCTCAGCAAAGAGGCACTTGATAAAATCCTCCCTTACCTTGAAGTGGATGTTCATGTTTACTCCTCGGCTGTAGAACTCGCGGGCCTTGGCAGCCACAGCCAGTTTGGTACTGGTGAGGTGTTCGATAAAGCGTTGCCATATTATGGCTATATTCTGCACCGCTCTGTTGCGTTTGGCACTGGTGAGCCAACAGATCCGGATGAAAAACGCTGCGGTAAGGTTGCTAACCCTACGGTTCACGTAGCACTTAATCAAATACGTGCTGTCGTGAATGACCTGCTAAAGCGTTTTGGTCCACCTGAAGAAATTGTCTTGGAACTGGCCCGTGACCTACCTTTATCTGCAGAGGGCAAGAGAGAACTGGAAAAACAGCAGGCTGAAAACCAACGCGCTAATGAACGAAGAGCCAAGCTCTTAACAGATGAATTCAAGCAGGTTAATTCATACGAAAACCGTATGCGCTTGCGCCTGTATGAAGATTTAGAAGCCCTTGGCAAACGCTGTATTTATACCGATGAGCAAATCGGAGTGCATAACCTCTTCTCTGACGAAGTTGAGATAGAGCATATTCTTCCATTTTCACAGACACTTGATGACGGATACGCCAATAAGACACTTTCCATGCGGCAGGCCAATCGTGATAAGGGCCCAAAATCACCTTTTGATGCTTTTGGTCAATCGCCAAATGGATATGACTGGGAAGAAATTTCAAAGCGAGCACAGGAACTACCAGCTAATAAGCGTTGGCGCTTTGAGCCAGATGCAATGGAGCGCTTCAAGCATGATGATGGCTTTCTGACACGCCAACTGACCGATACGCAGTATATATCCCGCCTCGCAAAAGGTTATCTTCAAGCCATTTATCCCGGGGGGAAGGAAAGTAATGTTTGGGTTGTTCCTGGACGATTGACTGCTGACTTACGTTGGCAGTGGGGTTTGGATAGCGTCCTAAGAGGGCATAATGAAGATATATCAGAAGCTCAGAAAAAGAACCGCCATGACCATCGGCACCATGCAATTGATGCTATTGTTATTGCCTGCACAGATAGATCGACCGTGAAACGAGCAGCAAATGCGGCAAAGAAAAATGAGAATACTGGTCGAGGCCAATTACTGTCAGGCATAAAAGAACCGTGGAATAGCTTCAGGGCAGATGTGGAACAGAGTGTTCGCGACATTATAGTCAGCCATAAACCCGATCATGGTATTGAGGCTGCTATGCACAATGACACTGCCTACGGTATTCCTAAAGGTAAAGAAGGCGAACCTGACAAAAAAGGTATCCGCACTGTCTTCACGCGCAAACCTTTGGATAGCGATAGTTTCAAGTCAATTAGCGACCTTGGAAAAATAAAAGATCAGAACATCAAGAGTGAACTGCAAATAGCCACCTATGGATTAACAGGCAAAGCCTTTAAAGAAGCCTTGCTTGCAAGAGCATATTCAATGCAGCCACCTGCCTACAAAGTTAGAATAGAAGAAAATTTACGCGTTATTCCTATCAGGGACAAATCAGGTAAAGCGTTTAAAGCATACAAGGGGGACGGAAACTATTGTTATGACATATGGGTAAATGAAAAAGGCAAATGGACTGGCGAAGTAATTTCAACTTTTGAAGCCTACCAGTTATCACGAAAAGACCCTGATTGGTGGAAACATTTAACAGGGAAAGATGGTCAGTCTTTACTGATGCGCCTTCGCAAAAATGATTATGTGCAGATCATACGGGATAATGTCCCACGCATCCTGCAAATTTATAAATTCTCTTCGGGTAAGATTAACATGGCAGAACACTATGAAGCTAATGCCTCTGCCCGTGTGCGAGACAAATCATTGCCTGCTATATGTATGGCACCCGCTTCTTTACAGTTAGCACAGGCAAAACACGTTACTGTTAGCCCATCCGGCTTAATGAAAGTTTTTAACAACAGTTAACCCCCGACACTCAAAGGGAAAGAAACAACCTATGTCTGGATAGCTTATGCAAAACCGTGTTGTAGAAATCGCTTCTGATGGTGCTCATCTCAGCCTGTCACGTGGGTTTTTAACTGTTAACATTAATGGTGAAAAGGCTGGGCAGGTGGCGATCGCTGATATGTCAGCGCTTATTATTCGCGGCTATAGTGCAACATTATCTGTGAATATCTGCACACGTTTAGCTGAAGCGAATGTGCCTGTCGTGATATGTGGAGCAAACCAGTCACCAGCTTCGGTAATCTGGCCGGTAAGTGGGCATTATGCACAAGGACTGCATATGCAAGCCCAAGCCTCGACAAACAAGCCACTCCTTAAACGCTTATGGGCGCAGCTTATAAAAGCCAAAATTACCGCACAGGCAGATGTACTTGACCTTCAAGGTAAAACAAGCACTGACCTACGTTCAATGAGCTCTCGCTTGAAGACAGGTGATAGTGAAAACCTTGAAGCACAAGCGGCAAGGCGTTATTGGATACGGCTTATGGGGGATGGTTTCAAACGTGACAGAACTGAGCCGGGCTTAAATGCAGCGTTGAACTACGGCTATACAATTCTACGATCAGCTACGGCCCGGTCAATTCTTGCAGCGGGGCTGCACCCCTCTTTATCCATTCAACACCAAAGCCGAGGGGATGCCTTACGTCTGGCAGATGATTTAATGGAACCGTTTCGTCCATGGGTGGATATCTATGTAGCAGGAATGTTTCAAAAAACAAAAAATGGGCATACCATCGAATTAGATACAACCCGCAAAGCAACACTCGCAGGAATCCTGAACCTTGATCTTCAGGGGCCACAAGGAAACAGCCCCCTCCAGATTTGCGTTGACCGCTTGGCACAATCTCTTGCGCAGGTTTTCCTAGGTGAACGGAAACGCCTGGAACTACCGGGCCCACCTCTACCATTATCCATCAACAGCATAGCGTAAGAGGACTGATGGCATACACAGATTTCATTACATTAAGTGGGTATAAATTCATGTGGGTAATGGTATTATTTGATTTGCCAACAAGTACCAAAGCAGAACGGCGGAGCTATACCCAATTTAGGGACTTTTTACTCGATAACGCTTTTGAAATGGCGCAATATTCTGTTTATGTACGCCATACTAATGGGAAAGATGCCATAGAAGCTATTATTAAAAAAGTAGATGCAGCCATGCCTGCCGAAGGCAAGGTAGATATTTTGCAATTTACTGACAAACAGTATGAAAATATTGTATGTTTAAGGGGTGGAAGGCGCGCTGATTCGCCAAAAAATCCTAGCCAGTTGGTTATGTTTTGAAATAAAGGAGATATTTAGATGAAAAAACACCCAAAAATCTCCTTCATATTCAACAAGTTAAACTATCATCTGTTATAGCACTCTGGAAAAGTCGAGCCAACCGCAACACAAAATGGCAGGGTAAAAAGATGGCGAACGTTATAGCACTCTGGAAAAGTCGAGCCAACCGCAACATAGTTCGCCATGCGCTGTGCATCCTTGGAGTTATAGCACTCTGGAAAAGTCGAGCCAACCGCAACGTTTGATCATGTTCATGGTCCCGTAAACGTGTTATAGCACTCTGGAAAAGTCGAGCCAACCGCAACGAAGAGCTTGAGCAAGAACGGCTCGACGATGTTATAGCACTCTGGAAAAGTCGAGCCAACCGCAACCCGAGCAGTTTGAGAAAGCCTGTCATGACCGTTATAGCACTCTGGAAAAGTCGAGCCAACCGCAACGCCGCCGCACTTCCGTGTCAGCAAAGGCGCGTTATAGCACTCTGGAAAAGTCGAGCCAACCGCAACGTATCTGTACCAACAAATGTAATCGACATTGTTATAGCACTCTGGAAAAGTCGAGCCAACCGCAACTAACATACATGCCAACGTGCGGCTCATGGCGTTATAGCACTCTGGAAAAGTCGAGCCAACCGCAACCCACCTCAAGGTGGTACGCCGGTCGATACAGTTATAGCACTCTGGAAAAGTCGAGCCAACCGCAACAAAATTGGAATTGTTGATTTTGCATCGGACGTTATAGCACTCTGGAAAAGTCGAGCCAACCGCAACCCATGGCACCTTCCAGCCCTACTCTATTACGTTATAGCACTCTGGAAAAGTCGAGCCAACCGCAACTAAATCTCTTGTGAGTTCTTTGTGCTAACAGTTATAGCACTCTGGAAAAGTCGAGCCAACCGCAACCCTTGCCGCTTGGTACCCATCACCGGGAAAGTTATAGCACTCTGGAAAAGTCGAGCCAACCGCAACACGCTTCAGCCTTTGGTGTTGACGCCGTTCGTTATAGCACTCTGGAAAAGTCGAGCCAACCGCAACAGTCTCATGATTTTCTCCATGCCATCAGCAGTTATAGCACTCTGGAAAAGTCGAGCCAACCGCAACCCTCCAGTTGTGTGGTGCGGAGGAAAGCGGTTATAGCACTCTGGAAAAGTCGAGCCAACCGCAACTGGCTGATTGATATGGACCTCAGCTTTATTGTTATAGCACTCTGGAAAAGTCGAGCCAACCGCAACCCGGCCACGCATCATGCCCATGGGTGGCAAGTTATAGCACTCTGGAAAAGTCGAGCCAACCGCAACACCCACTCGTAACCAGCCTCATCGTCATCCGTTATAGCACTCTGGAAAAGTCGAGCCAACCGCAACTAGCTTGGCCTTAACCTGCTCAATGGTCTTGTTATAGCACTCTGGAATATCTATCGAAAATGTAACTACTTGATCGAGACTAAAACGTTATTTAAGCCCATGTTATTGCAGACAAACGTTATATATAAAACAGTGAGAGCAGCGTGGGGTACTAAAAATCTGTGAGCACTTTTTCTAATTCCACAACACTTTCTCTCACCGCACTAGGGTATGAAAGTTCAGAAAGCCATTCAGTGGCCCCGCCCAATGAGTCAAGACGGTTTTCAAACACCTGAAATCCTTTTTGAGCCTTATAATTCAACGTATTTTCAGAGAGTGAAAGTTCAGAAAACAATATTTCAGCGAAACGTGCTTTTTGGACGGAATTCGCTGAAATATAGCAGAAATAAGCCCTTTTCAGGAGTTCAGAAAGTTTCAACAAATCTTTCGCAGCTTCCTGTTCTCTGGCTTCATTTTCCTGATCGTCCTCCTGCAATTCAAGCAGCCTGCTTTTCAGTTTACCCTCCTCTGCGACAAGGCTCGAAGCGTCATAAACACCATTTTTCAACAGTGTCAGTTTATTGTCCTGCAGATAAGCCAGGTCTTCACGTACCTTACGCTGCTTACGATCATTCTGTTCCTTATGGCGGCGGCTCTTTTCTTCAAAGGCGGTATATTCGATAGAAGCCCAAGCATCCAATTCTGCATATTCTTCATCAGTGAGGACAAAACCAGCCAGAATATTCCCAATCCGTTTTTCCACGTCAGCGACTTTGTGATTTTTCACCGTATTCGCGCATGTTGGAGCACAGTGAATAGATAAGTAGAGAATGCCTTTGGTATTATAGGGTGTGAAAGTACGTTCACAGTCACTGCAGCGTATCATCTTACGGAATGGCATGTCGGCCTTCTGGGCATAATTGATATTGGGACGTTTCCTCCCCAGCAAATCCTGCACCTTATAGAACAGCTTTTCACTCACGAGCGGTTTATGGCTTTTACTCTTTACATATATGCCGTGATTGCCAGGCATCTGGCCGATATAAAATGGGTTTGTAAGAATACGCTGCACCGTTCCGCGCCCAACGGCAAAGCTAACCTTGGGCGCACGAACCACCTCATCATCTTCATCAAGCATTTGTTGACGTGTCCTACGCTTGCGCATCGGCGGTGTTGTCAGCCCTTGTTCATTTGCCCAATCCGTAAGCTCAGATATGCCTATATTGCCTTGAGAGTAGAGTTTGAACATTTTCTGGATGATTGGGCCACGCTCAGGGTCAATTGGCTTGTCATTAGATTTACCAACATTGAGATAGCCAATGGGGGCTTTATGGGTGCAGATACCCTGTTCTCTCAAATTAAACTGTGTAATGCGTACCTTTTCACTGGTCACGCGAGAATGATGGGCAGCAAACATGCCATCAATATCCATGTGAAGCGCCCCAGCACTTGTATTGTCATATTGTGCATAAGCAAACCGTACATCAATGCCGCCACGCATCAATTTCCGGATAATGGTGTCATCAGCTTTGTTACGGCTGAGGCGATCCCATGACAGGCATATAATGCCTTTAACATGGCCCTTACTGAGCACCTCTATGAGCTGCTTGAACTTGGGGCGGGAAATACTGTATTGCACCATGCCCTTTTTATTCACGGCAACCGTATTATCCTCCTTAAAACCCGAATGTCGCTCTGCAATAATACCGTCTGTACAAAACCCTTCGATTGATAGAGGAGCCACTCGAAGGTCAGTCTTGTTTGCAAACCTTAGGTTTTCCTCACGTTGGTATTTCAGGGAGTTTTTCTGGTTATTAGGTTCGTCGGTGCTTTTACGGTTATAGATGAGATAAGAATCACGAAACCCACCAGTCTGTATTTTACGTAAGGTTTTTGTTTCTATCGTAAAGTTCATCGCTTTTTTGGAGTTTATCCGGCTCGTGAAGCGCCTGATGAGCTCGCACTTCCCGTACCAACAGCGCTAGCTCCGTGAGGGCCTGTATGGTTTCTTCTGAGAAGATATGGCCCTTGGTTGGGGAGTGATTATGAGCCTGTCGCATCATACCTCGCTATTGCCGAAATTACGAATCGTTTGAGGGGACGTGTCAAGTACCCCACCCCTCGCATCACTGTTTGCATTCTGTGCCGGATTGGTGGGGTATATATATTTCCGCCGTCTGTTGCGGGGGTCAGGTTCCTCGGTAATCAGCCCTGCTGTTTCAAGCATGGGCAGGATTTGCTGCCGGAGCTGTGCGGCATCCAGCATACGGCCATACAGGGCATAATGCTGGGACAGAACTTCCGAGCGCAATAAACCAACCTTCACCTTGCGGCCTTCGTTTTTGGTGTTCCATGTAGGCAGGATGACATCTTTATACAGCGTATAGATATACGGTGGCAGGTTCAGTTCCTGCGCCGCGCTGATCTCAGACCAGAGAGCATAAGCTTCAGCAAAATCATCAGGGTGGGCGGTAATGGTCTGGCCTTCATGACCCCGCCACCAGAGGTTCAAGAGGGCAAAGGCTTTCATCAGGGAGATAAAGCGCTTGATGTCTCGTTGTGAGCGTGGCTTCAGCCCTGTCGTGCTGCCGAGGAACAAACGTTTTATTTCAGACTCAAGATTCGGGTCTATCTTGATTGTTTTAATACCAGCATCCTTAATGGCAGCAATACGTTTGATCAACTGCGCCCGCCCCTTGTGAGAGGACAGTTTATGCTCGTAATTACTGCTATCTGTTTCACGCTTGATGGTCTCGGTAATACTGTGCCTGATTTTGTCCTTGCTCACCTCAGGAGAGAGCAGGAACATTCTGGTGGCCTCCTGCTCATCAATACATAATTTTGCCGTCGAAAACACAACAGACGGGTAGCCCTTCAACAGGACATCCTTGGTACGCAAACCCTGCTTCTGGCTCTTATCCGTAATCTTGATGTTGATGGTCTTGTCATCATGAGAGAGAAGAGGACGTAAGCGGGTCAACAACTCATTATGCGGCTGGTCAAGAAACACCAGTATTTTACGGGATAGGTCAACAATCACCCTGCCCTTCTTTTCTTTATCCGGTTCTCCCACATCATGAAAAAAAGCCGTAGGGCTGCAATATCCCATCTGCATCACATCTTCCCTGGGGAAGAGCTTGACGATTTCAATGGGGATATAGCTTTTCCCCGTGGATGACGGGGCGTTGTAGGAGATATTAAACTGATCCTCCTCTGTATAAGAGGAAAGGGCGCAGAGAAAGGTGATCAACTTATTGGTAATGTCATGCTTGATGGTGAGATCAAGAATATGGGCAAGTTCTTCAGATTTTAACGGTTTGAAAGCTTGTATGTCTGACATAAGCGTAAATTAACGGATATGCCATCAAGGATAAGGAACAGGGATAATTTCCATAGGGGTGGAAACCTGCCGGAAGGGGCATATACTATAAGTACACATCCGAGGGAGTGTCATGAAGATTGTGTAACTGGTTAAAGGATGATTGTTATCCGGAGCTGACGGGAGTACCCGGAGGGTGCG
>JBNKGK010000147.1:0-8144 GCA_050289785.1 Kordiimonas sp. | reverse complement strand
TACTACCCGAGCAAGGCAGAAAACCCCAAGGTTGTTCCCACCGAGAATTATATCGCGGTGCATGCGGTGGGGCGGATTCGCCTGATAGATGACAAGGCAGGCCTGAAAGCTCTGCTTGCTGAACTGACAGATTTTTTCGAAACGCGTGCAGGCACGGATTGGCGCACGTCAGATTTGCCTGAGAACTATTTTGACAAAATGGTAACGGCCATCATTGGCTTTGAAATAGAAGTGACTGAGATTACAGGCAAATGGAAGCTGAGCCAGAATCGTCAGGAAGAAGATTTTAAAGGTGTTTTATCAGCCTTCGAGGGTGGTAATGCAGAGGCCCGCACACTATCTGAAGTGATGAAGAAGCTGGAAAAATAATTTTGTATCGCCATTCGGGGAAGATAGCAGCTATCTTGCTTGTGGAGATGAGTATGGATCAAGCGAATTAGAATATGACACTAAGCCCGCAGTTTCTGGATGAGCTGAAGCATCGGTTCACCCTGTCTGATGTGATCGGCAGGCGGGTGAAGCTGGTGCGCCGCGGGCGCGAAAGCACAGGCCTGTGTCCCTTCCATAACGAGAAATCCCCCTCCTTTACGGTGAATGACCAGAAGGGGTTCTACCACTGCTTTGGCTGTGGTGCCCATGGCAGCGTGATTGACTTTGTGATGAACACCCAAGGCCTCACCTTCCCTGAAACCATAGAGCAACTGGCGCAGGAAGTGGGCATGGAGGTGCCAAAACCCTCCCGCGAGCAGGTGGAGCGTGATAAAAAACGTGTCGGCCTCTCAGAAGTGATGGACACGGTGGCCAAATGGTATGCCGCGCAGTTGAAGGGACAGGCGGGCAGAGCTGCTTATGATTATACCAAAGGCCGAGGGCTGACAGACGAGACCATCAGCCGTTTTGACCTGGGTTATGCCCCTGCACAGCGCACTGCGCTCAAGGATGCCATGCAGGCGCGGGATATTGGCGAGGATCAGCTTGTCGAAACCGGAATGCTGATTGTGCCCGAGGGCGGCGGTGAAAGCTATGATCGTTTCAGGAACCGCCTGATGTTCCCTATTACGGACAGGCAGGGCCGTGTGATTGCCTTTGGTGGCCGGGCGCTGGATAAGGATGCCAAAGCCAAATATCTGAACAGCCCGGAAACCAGCCTCTTCCACAAGGGGGCGACCCTCTACAACTGGGCGAACGCCCGCGCTGCCAGCTATGACACAGGTCAGGTGATGGTTGTGGAAGGTTATATGGATGTGATTGCCCTTGCGCAGGCGGGTATCAATTATGCCGTTGCGCCCCTTGGTACGGCGCTGACAGAAGAGCAGATTGCCCATCTATGGCATATGGCGGATGAGCCTATCCTTTCATTTGATGGCGATAATGCGGGCATTCGCGCGGCAGGCCGGGCGCTTGATCGTGCGCTTCCCATGCTGAAGCCGGGTAAATCCCTGCGGTTTATTCTGATGCCAGAAGGGGATGATCCGGATAGCTTGGTGCAGCGTGAAGGCAAAAAATCTATCGAATCACTTGTTGATAAAGCAGACCCTTTGGTGAATATGCTGTGGCGTTCCCTCACTGATGGCCAGCAGGTGGATACACCGGAGCGCCGTGCCGGGCTTGAAAAACGCATTTTCGGCAAGCTTTCTGACATTGAAGATGAGAATGTTAAAAAGCTGTACCAGAGCGAATTCCGTAACCGCATATGGGACTTGTTCAAGCCCGAGCGCAAGCCGCGCGCTGGCCAGAATTATGGCCCCAAAGGCAGGCAGAAGCTGGTGTCCACCGGCCTTCTGGCCCAAACGGCGCTGGGCCGGAACACAGGTAGCAGTGCAATCACAGATCGTATGGAAAAACTGCTTATCCTCACGCTGGTGCATCATCCGGAAATACTGGTGAAACATGAAGAACTGGTTGCCCATCTGGAAATTACATCAAGCGGGCTTGACGACATACGTAATGCCCTATTACAGAGAGCCTCCGCTGGCGAGGCCCTTGACCTTGAGACCATGGCTACCCATCTGGATGCTTGTGGCCTCTCGGAGGCAGTGATGAAACTAAGGCAGGAAAGCGCCTTGAAGAATGACTGGTTTGCCTGGCCAGAGGCAGCGTTGAGTGATGCACTCACTGGTTTTGAGCATATAACTCAACGTTTTCAGCATATTACGGCGGCCCGCACAGCTTATGAGCAGGCAGAAGCAGAATATGCAGCGGAGATGACAGACGAAAATCACGCTCGTTTTGTAGCGGCGCAAGAGGCATACAGAGCGTTGGAAGATAAAGAAGCAGATAAAGAGGGCTATAGGCTCGAATCAGGTAGGATTTCTTTCAATTAATGTGGTATAGACTGCGAATCGCGCAGATCTGGAGAGAATTTACATGGTAAAAGAAGCGACTCAGGACGACGACAAGGATAACGGTCGGGACGACAGCGGTGCAGACCCGCTTGCAGATTCTGCCGAAGTTGCCGTCAAAAAGATGATCGCAAAGGCGAAAGAGCGCGGCTACATCTCATATGATGAGCTGAACGCGGCTTTGCCAACGGAAGAAATGTCTTCAGAGAAAATTGAAGATATCATGACCATGCTGTCTGAAATGGGCATCAACGTAACCGATGGTGACGATTCAGAAGGGGACGGCGATACACCATCTGATAAAAAAGATAATGCTTCCTCTGACGATGATGAAGAAGCTGAAGAATTCAAGGTAGCTGACAGCAAAAAAGAAGCTGGTGACCGCACGGATGACCCGGTGCGCATGTATCTGCGCGAAATGGGCTCTGTTGAGCTTCTCTCCCGCGAGGGTGAAATTGCCATTGCCAAGCGTATAGAGGCTGGCCGCGCCACCATGATTGAGGGGCTTTGCATGTCCCCCCTCACGTTCCAGGCGATTATTGAATGGGCTGAGCGCCTTGAAAATGAAGATATGCTTCTGCGTGATATCATCGACCTTGAAGCCACACTGGGCAAAGAGCCAGACAGCGCTGACCTTGAAAACGAGGATGGCGGTGATGTGATTGCCGAAAGTGCTGGCACTGACGATGATGACGACGACGATGAAGACGAGAAAAAGTCTGAATCAGAAGAGGGGGAAGAGGGCGAAGAAGGTGAAGAGGGTGAAAGCCGTCGGAGCCGTGATGATGACGATGATGAAGAAGCCGCCATGTCGCTTTCTGCCATGGAAGCCCACTTAAAGCCGGAAACGATTGAGAAATTCCGTCAGATCACGTCAACCTATAAAAAATATCTGAAGCTGCAGGAAGCGCGTCTGGCTGCTGCGGTGCAGGGCGATGACCTGGGCACCACGCAGGAGCGCCGCTTTGGCAAGCTGAGGGAAGAGCTGATCGAGCTGGTGAGTTCTGTGAAGTTTAATAACTTCCGCATTGAAGAACTGGTGGATGAGCTATACGGCCTGAACAAACGCCTGATGACGCTTTCTGGCCGCTTGCTGCGTTTAGCGGAAAGCCATAAAGTGAGCCGCACCTCTTTCCTGGAGCAATATCAGGGTAATGAGCTGGATGAAGACTGGCTGGACCGTGTGAGCAAGCTGAAAGCAAAGGGCTGGCTGTCCTTTGTGGAAAATGAAGGCCACGCCATCAGGAACATTCGTGACCAGGTGGCAGAGGTGCTGAACCGCACTGGCCTGCATGCTGAAGAATTCCGCCGCATTGTGCGCACGGTGCAAAAGGGTGAAAAAGAAGCCCGCATCGCGAAGAAAGAAATGGTGGAGGCGAACCTCCGCCTGGTGATTTCCATCGCCAAGAAATATACTAACCGTGGCCTGCAGTTCCTCGACCTTATTCAGGAAGGGAACATTGGCCTGATGAAAGCGGTGGATAAATTTGAATATCGCCGTGGGTATAAATTCTCCACTTATGCCACATGGTGGATCAGGCAGGCCATCACCCGCTCTATCGCGGATCAGGCCCGCACCATCCGTATCCCTGTGCATATGATCGAGACGATCAACAAGCTGGTGCGCACAGGCCGCCAGATGCTGCACGAAATTGGCCGCGAAGCCACACCGGAAGAGCTGGCAGAGCGCCTCTCCATGCCGCTTGAAAAAGTGCGCAAGGTGATGAAAATTGCGAAAGAGCCTATCTCTCTCGAAACGCCCATCGGGGATGAGGAAGATAGCCATCTTGGTGATTTCATTGAGGATAAAAATGCCATTCTGCCGGTGGATGCTGCGATTCAGAGCAACCTGCGTGAAACCACAACACGGGTGCTGGCAAGCCTCACCCCGCGGGAAGAGCGTGTGCTCAGGATGCGTTTCGGCATTGGCATGAACACAGACCACACGCTGGAGGAAGTTGGCCAGCAGTTCTCGGTCACGCGGGAGCGGATCAGGCAGATTGAGGCGAAGGCGCTGAGGAAACTGAAGCACCCAAGCCGGTCACGCCAGTTGCGCAGCTTCCTCGATACCTAAGAAGCCATGATGGCTGGCTGCAAATGGCCTTTGCAGCCAGCCCTAGCGCCTTTTTGCGCAATGTTTTTTGCGTATGTGGGGCCATCCTCCACTGTCATCCCGGACCCGACGCCTTGGCCCTGTCTCTCTTGTCATACCGGGACTTGATCCCGGTATCCATTGGCATATCAACCGGATAACTGCTTGAAAGGCCTTGCTTTCAATAGACCCCGCGATCAGGTCGCGGGGTGACACATGCGATAAACAATAAAAAATTTGTGTTGAAGCGAGCCGTTGGGGCGTAAGCCATAGGACAATTGAGGGCAGGTAGATATCTTCCCTGCACCAGCTCCATTTTGCCGCCCCCACCCCTCGCGCGTCATATTCGCACAAGCGGGGATCTCGCACAGAATGGAGCTTTGCGCGACGGGAGACTCCCTTCCCCCGGGCTTTGCCTCGCCGGGAGTGACGGCTTGGTAATATCCTTCCTGCACCAGCCCCGTTTCCGCCACCTTCAGCCCTTACTTGGGCGCTGTAGCTGGAATTATGCCCCTTACTTGGGCGCTGTAGCTGGAATTATGCCCCTTCTGTTAAAGGGATGCATTTTTCGCTACCCAAGGGGCCGATCATTTGCTAGGAAGTGCCCCGTGGTGAGGGCCTGTAGCTCAGTTGGTTAGAGCGGTCCGCTCATAACGGATTGGTCGGGGGTTCAAGTCCCTCCGGGCCCACCACTTTCTTTATATTTCAATGACTTAGCTTGTATAACCCAAAAGGTTATACAAAATGGGGTGATTTAACCCCTTGAAATCATTGGGATGTGTGAGTCCATTTGGTCCCGAAAATTCTATGTTTATCGCCGCACTATCATTCTTCGAGAAGAGCTCTGTAGCTTTCTGACTATCGGCGCTCGTTC
Organism: Kordiimonas sp.; assembly: GCA_050289785.1. Taxonomy (GTDB): domain Bacteria; phylum Pseudomonadota; class Alphaproteobacteria; order Sphingomonadales; family Kordiimonadaceae; genus Kordiimonas. The sequence continues at coordinate 2,836 of JBNKGK010000147.1, read as the reverse complement.
ATTATCCAGATATTCTTCATTAGGACCAAAGGTCAGGAACGTGATTGGAGGGTGATTTTTTTCTCCTTGGATGAACAGACCTCCAAGTGCATCAGCGACTTCCTCATTGTTCTCAAATTCCATTCGCAATAATTGGCGAAGGCCGGACGCTAACAGGTCAGCAACTTGAATGCCTGTATGGCTTTTGGAATCTATGAATTGGATATCGTCGCGAATAATTTTAGTTAGGTCCAATCCTTCGCGGCCTTTTAACTCGGGAGCATGCTCCATTAGGTACTCTGGCATCGTGATCATGTACTTTGAAAGAGGGCGATAGTCGCACCAATCCAAAAAGGGGGCGGGCTTCTGTATGGTGAAAGTCTGTAGGATCGCAGGAGCAAGCTTTTCGAAAGCATCCTCAAAATCGGTTTTGGTGTCTGGTGACTTTTGGTCAACTCTCCACTTGAACCCCTGAAGCACATTCGGGTTTCTTTGCACATAGTAGCATATGCCACGTTCCATAAATGTGTGCATCAAATATACCTGCGTCATCAGTTGGACGTACAGTTGCGGTGATAGTTTCAACAACTGGCCCGAAAGCAATGACATGGCTTTCTTGCCTCCTTGGTAGAGCATCTTTTCAATGTAGGAGGCGATATGTTCAGCTTGTTTTTGCTGGTGTGTATTGACCCTTTCTGCCAGGTTAAGGCCGGAGTCTGTTGCTACACAAAAAAGTGTTCCCTTGAGCTTCGCTAGTGCCCGCAAGAACAGTATGTAGTCACTTTCCTTTACTTCTCTTAGTTTCACTTCTTCAGTGATTGACTTCCTCGATCGGTGTTTGAGTGTTGATAGGGCTGCCTGATATTTTCGCTTTTCCGTCTCTGGACTGGCATATGCAACGACTACACACCAAGAGTTTTCTGAAGCACCCTTCAGTGCAAACGATCCAGATTCATCTATCGAAATTTCCATTTAAACACCGACTAGTTTTGAATGAACTTGCCTCAATATTAAAATCTATTCGAATAAGTATGGACTGCAAACTTGTGCAGAAGGTGAGCTATTTTCGGCGATGAAAAAGGGTTATACAAATTAAGTATTTGAAATCATTAAGTTATCAATGTCCCTCCGGGCCCACCACTTGTTCACACGTTTATTCCAAATATTTCCTGATCCAGTCGGTGAGGGCTTCTTCTGTTATTTTACCTTCAGCAAGGGCCATGGTGGTTTCATATTTTCCCCTGGCGGGGGCATTCAGTGTTTTCTCATTCAGCCGCAGGAATAGCTGGCAGGCAATGAGGGCTGTGCGTTTGTTGCCATCCACAAAGGGGTGGTTGCGGCATATGCCATACGCATAGGCGGCGGCCAGGGCGGCTAAATCAGGCTTCGGCTCGGCATAGTGAAACAGATTTTTCGGCTTGTTCAGCGCAGAATCCAACAGTGTAGCATCGCGCACGCCGTCGCCGCCGCTATGTTCTGCCAATTGGCGGCGATGCACAGCCTGCACCACTTGCTCATTAATCCAGACAGGTTCGGTCATGGCGCTATTTTGCCAGTTCTTTCAGAACATCGCGGTCTTTGCGCATAATCTCTTCCGCCAGCTCCATTTGTCTGGCGAACTCCGGGTCATAGGAGGTTAGCTCAATGCCATTGGGTGTTTCTGTGACATAGAGTTTATCACCTTTTTGTACGCGCAGCTTGGCAAGCAGTTCCTTTGATAGAACAACGCCTGTGGAATTGCCAACAGTGGTTACTTTCAGTTCAGTCATGATTATGCTCCGTGCTACCATTGTTATAACATAAATTATAACATAGGTGCAATCATGCTGTGGCGCTTTGCTGGCAAGCTTTTTATCCCAGCCTTTCGGCCTGCCATGCGCTGCGGTCTGTGCCCAGATAACCGGATAGCGCCTTTTCACCCCAGGGGCATTGGCTTGGGGCCACAATGGGGGCAAAGGCTGAAGTGGCCTTTTTATAAACCCCTTGCACGCCGCCAAAGGCCCGTGTCTCAGAAAGAACCTGCATCAGAAAACCACAACAGAGCGGATGGATTCACCGGCGTGCATCAGGTCAAAACCCTTGTTGATTTCCTCGAGCGACAGCACATGGGTGATCATCGGGTCAATCTCGATCTTGCCGTTCATGTACCAATCCACAATTTTGGGCACATCGGTGCGGCCGCGCGCGCCGCCAAAGGCTGAGCCCTGCCACACCCTGCCGGTGACAAGCTGGAAGGGGCGGGTGGCAATTTCCCTGCCCGCTTCGGCCACGCCAATCACGGTAGAGACGCCCCAGCCGCGATGGCAGGCCTCAAGGGCGGCACGCATCACATCGGTGTTGCCGGTACAATCAAAGGTGTAATCTGCGCCGCCATCCGTAAGGGCCACCAGATGCTGCACAATATCGCCCTCAATTTTATCGGGGTTTACAAAATGGGTCATGCCGAAGCGGGTGCCCCACTCGGCTTTTTTATCATTAATATCCACGCCCGCAATCATGTCTGCGCCCACCATTTTGGCCGCTTGAATCACGTTCAGGCCAATGCCGCCCAAGCCAAACACAATCACATTGCTGCCCGGTGTTACCTTGGCGGAATTGATGACAGCACCCACACCGGTGGTCACACCACAGCCGATATAACAGCTTTTATCAAAAGGCGCATCGGTGCGGATTTTCGCCACAGCAATTTCGGGCAGCACCGTGAAATTGGAGAAGGTGGAACAGCCCATATAATGGTAAATCGGCTGGCCCTTATAGCTGAAGCGAGTGGTGCCATCGGGCATCAGGCCCTGGCCCTGTGTGGCGCGAATGGCGGTGCAGAGGTTGGTTTTGCCTGATAAGCAGCTTTTGCACTGGC
>JBNKGK010000146.1:0-8152 GCA_050289785.1 Kordiimonas sp. | reverse complement strand
TGCGATAATAGACATTGCGGCCTGCTGTGTGACCCTGCAGTTCCACAAAGGCTTCCCGCCTCTCCGGTGCATAACGGATGATTTCACGGGCGAAACCTGGGCCAGAAGTGACCTGCCTCTTCAGCTCCCCTGTTTTCAAGCAGTAGAGATAATAATGGGCATAGCCTGTGCGCTCGGAATACCACAGGATTTCTTCACTCTCCGGCAAAGGCATATAGGAAGGGAAACTATCCTGATCCAGCATCAGGTTGATGTGCGTCTCCGTTGTTTCTTCAAACAGGATACGGCAGGCGCCTGTATCCGTGTTGAACTCAACGACCCGGGCATATTTATAATAGCGGTCAACATCCACAAAATAGGCAGTTGTGCTGTCCGTGCCCCACCAGCCAAGGGTGCTATCGAAAAAGCCCCAGCTATTCCGGGTGGTGGGCAGGTTGCTGTAACTAGCCGCCTGCTTGCGCCCTGTTTCAACCTCAATCACCCATAGCTTGTTGGTTTCAATATGCTCATCTCCCCCCAGCGCCATCTTGTAATGATCAACCGTCGGCCTGAGGCTGCCATCCTGTGGTACATGATTGACCACAGGAATGGTTTTCACCTCTCGCGCATCCCGCTGCACCGTGAAGATACGTTTGCTGTCCGGCGACCAGGCAAGCTGAATGCCTGTTATCTCCGGTGGGCGAATATTTTCCCCCCAGGCTGGGCTTTCACTGGCATATTCTGTATATTGCTGACCATCTGTGGTCAGTTGTTTCTCTTCCCCTGTTTCAGCGTCACGAACCCACAGGTTATAATCGCGGCGGAAAGCAATCAATTTACCATCAGGAGACAAAGATTCATTATTGGTAAGGGCAGCACCGGCCTGCGTGCAGGTACCGGCTGCCACATCAAAAGCCCACTCTTTATCAAAGGCCTGAAAGCGCACAACAAGAGGCGCAAGGCTTATAGAAACCTCCTTGATAGGCAAGTTAGCCGCGTCCACCTCTTCATCTGCTGCTTTGGCAAGCGCAGTGGCCAAAGCTTTATGATCAAAAGCCACCTCATTACTGCCCACTGCTGCATCTACCAGACGGTATTCCTGCGTGTCCCGCGTATGGCGTACATAAAAGAAACTGTCTGCCCCCTCTATCCACACAGGCAATACAATATCATTGCAAGCAACACTCTTACTCCACAGCCCCTGAAATAACCCCCGTGCCCGCTCGTATCTGGCTGATATATTTAATGTGCTGTCTGATCTTACTTGTGTTATCTTATTCATGATTATTCCTTACTTGGTTATTGTCCTGCTTCTACTACCACTGTCATCCCGTGCCCTGCCGCAGGCAGGCCACGACACGGGATCCAGAGAAAAAACATCTTCGCCCCAATATGCTGTTCTCAGATGAAGGCTTTATTTAATTCCTGGACCCCGGATCGTCTCCGGCGCTGGCGCGCCGGGTCAGGGGTGACAAATGAGAAAAATCCCCACAGCCGCGCACGGCTGTAAGGAAAAGTCTGTCATGAGCCTCAGAAATTATAGCTCACATTCACCCCAATAGTACGAGGGCGTATACGCATGCCACGGGTACTGCCAAATTGGGTAAAACGATCTGTCCATGTGAGATTGTCTGCATTAGTAAGATTCTTAACAAACAACCCAATCATGACCTGATCAAACGTTACGCCCGCCTTCAGGTGAACCTGGCTATAATCACCGGAAGTGGGAACAGTCGCAGACTGATCAATCGTAGCATTATAGGCCCCAACATAGGCATAATCTGCTCTAACATAAGCGTCATAACCCGATAGGATAAAACCATATTCCAGCCCGGCACTCAGGTTAAAGTCTGCCGAACCCGGCAGGTCAGTTCCCTTGCTGCCCAGCCCCGGAGCATCCGCGGCCAGTTTTGCTTCATTGTAGGAAGCACTCAGGTCCAGCCGGAAATGATCCCCTATATGGACTCTGGACTCTATCTCTACACCTTCTGATGTAGATTTACCTGCATTAATAAAGGTGGAACCACCTGTGTCACAAGCTAATGCGACTTGCACGGGGAGACCTTCCCAATTGATATGATACGCTGAGGCATTAATACTCACACGACCATCAACGAAACTGGCCTTATACCCCAGTTCATAGTTTTCCAGCTTGTCAGGGTCAGTAAAAGAACGCACCGGCACCCTGTTTCCGTTCAGCAGATCATAAAATCCACCGTCATCACATTGGGGGATATGGGATATTGGTTTGCCCAAACGAAAACCCTGCCCCCATTGAGCATAGACAAGTGTATCATCATTCGGCTTCCAGGAAAGGTTAGCCTTATAGGTCTCACCTTTAAAACTTCGAGATAAATCTGTCGTCAGTTGGGGTGTTATAACCCCGTTATAGAAACCATTGACTACTACTTGGTAGCTTTGATCATACTCATAATGCCGGATGCCCACTGTTGCGGTAAGTCGATCAGTGATGTCATAGGACAACTCACCAAACAGGGCTTTCTGGGTCAAAGGAGAAGGTTGATCGTCCTGATGCCATAGTGTCCAGACAAAACCTTCCGGCGCATCATCCGGAACCGGCGGTACTGCAAACCCCGCAGCCTCAACATAATCCAGAGCTTTAGAGAGAGCGCCGGAAAAGCCTTCACCATCGTAAGAAACAGAGTCCCTATCTTCATAATAGGCCCCAGTCAGAAACTGCACCGGCCCTTCAAAGGCTGATGCAAAACGCAATTCCTCAATAAAGACTTCAACAGCCTTATGGTATATAACGTGATAAGGGCCCGGCGTGAGAAAGGTATAATCAACTGCTTGTGATCCCTTATAATCGAGCCATGAGGAAGAACTCATCAGGCTGCCCCAATCCAGATCATAGTCCACTTGAAGGTTTGTCAGATGAATATTCGCCCTGAGCCCTTCAGGCTGTGGCTTGTCGCCACGCATAGTTGAAACAGCAGCGCCTCCCGGCATGAGACTGATCTGCTGATAAGGCGGCAGGGACAGATCAATTTCCGGCAGGCCCTGTTGCACTGTATCCTGCCAGGAATGGCTTAGAGTAAGGGCCAGCCGTTCCGTTGGCTGCCACAGAGCAGCCACACGAAACCCTTTGGTTTCTTCCCGACCCACACTGTCCGCATCCACGGCGATACCGCCAAAAGCGGCGGCCTTGTCCAGCACCGCACTTTCACCTTCGTAGCTGCCTGCCACATTCTTGACATAACCGCTGTTATCATATTTGTAGGCCACCGCCCTGACGGCAAGCTTGTCTGTTACCACAGGCAGGTTCACCATCCCCTGCAATATGCTATTATCACTCCCGTTTTTCGCTGTCTCAGAATATTCAACCGAGACCATGCCCTCCACCTCCTCAAGGTTGGGAACCGCCGGGATAATACGCACTGTACCGCCCATGGATCCTGATCCATATAATGTACCCTGCGGGCCACGTAACACTTCAACCCTTTCAATATCCACCATCTTGAAATCAGCATGACCAGAACGGTACAAGCCAAAGCCTGTAACCGGGGTTTCACCAAAATAGACACCAACAGCCTCAGTCTCCAGCGCCGGATCGACAGCAATGCCCCGGATGACAATTGAATTTCTCCCGGCCCCACGATCCTGCATCGTCACACCCGGCAGGGTGTTCAGATAATCCCCCATGCTGTTCAGGCCCCGCTTTTCAATGGTATCTGCCCCCAGCGCAGAAATGGACATCGCCGTATCCTGCAAACCAGTCTCCCGCTTGGTTGCAGTCACCACAATTTCTTCCAATACAAATACGTCTTTCGCTTCAGTCATAGCCCCGGCATTTGTATCCTGCATAGCTGAGACCATGGCCGCGCTGATATAAACATTGCCTTTGGCATCTATTTTATACTCAAGCCCCTGACCTTCCAGCAGCTTATCGAGAATTTCCCGTGTGTCATACGCGCCGGAAATGGCGTTCGCTTTTTTCCCATTCACTAGCTCTGATTTATAGAGGATATGGACCTGCCGCTGCCGGGAAAGAGATTTCAGCGCCGCTCCCAGACTTTGCTCTGCAATCATGATCTGATCGGCTGCACCCACAGCCGCGCCTACGGGCATTGCCAGCAACACACCGGCGCTGACAGCGCCTAACAAACAATTTTTCAGCCTACCGGTTTTCATCAAGCCGTTTCCGTATTTACTTTGTGCCATGGTTGTCTCCCTTAACACCGCACACTTGGCCATGCGTCTCTGCAATAGCCTTCCCATGGTTGATTACGTCTAGCTTTGCTTAATCCTCATCATTGCATGTCATTTTTTTATAAGATAAAGGAAAATTGTTAATTTTTCTGAGATGTACGAGCTGACACCAACATAATTTCATTACTTTTTTCCTGCACGACGCGGACATTGAAATAGGCCTCAAGCATCTCCAGGGCCGCAGGCACATTGGTGGGAAAAGCTCCACTAATAATGATGTCTTTCATCTCCGGATCTTCCATGCTGATCATTTTGCTGGAATATCGTTTCAGCTCATCAAGCACATAGCCCAGTGAGCGGTTATCAAACATTAGCATATCATTCTGCCAGGCTGTTGCAGCCATATGGTCAATTGGTTCTGTCTGCCCCAAACCATAAGGGCTGAGCTTCACCTGAACAGGGCCTTTGGTCATATCTAACGTGATGACCTCTTGCTGCTCGGTAGTATTCAGCACTTTTTGCCATACAGTTTGTGGTTTCTGCCGTGCCACTTGCACGCTGCCTCCCAGCAGGCTAACCTCCGCCTGATGGCCCCGCAAATACACATCAAAATCTGTGCCAAGGGCCTTCACCTGTCCGCCCTCAAAGGTGACGACAAAAGGACGTTCCTTATCTGGCACCACATCAAAATAGCCCTGCCCACGTAAAAGCGTGAGCCTGCGCCCGCGTGCTCCATAATCCACCTGCAACAGGCTTCCAGTGTTCAGCACCACCTGGCTGCCATCAGCCAGTGTTATGGTTTGCTTTTGGCCCTTGCCCGTTTCATACAAATCATAGAGCCAAAACCCATTAAGGGCGGAAAAACCAACTACCAATGCAAAGAGCGCAAAACACGCCGCAATAGCCAAGCCTCTGAGATGAAATTTTCCTTTCCCCGCAGGCACTGCAGATGACTCTTCAACCTCTGCCACCAAAACATCACTGGCAGGGTAAAGCTCTTTCACCACAGGTGCTTGCACATAAAGTTCCAACTTATCGGAAAAGCTTTTCACTTTATTGTAACGCTCACGGTGAAGGCTGCTTTCCTGCAGCCATACCTCAAAGGAAATCAACGTCTCCCTGTCTGGCTGGTTATAATAAACCCTATCATGCCAGGCTGCTGCTTGCTCATCGATCTGCCTTAAAACGTCTGTATTTTCCTTCATCATGCTCAAAGGTCCTCGCCCATCATTTCCCTTAACCGCAGAACCGCTTTGATAACGTGTTTTTCTACCGCACTTTCAGATATACTCAGTCGCCTCGCGACCTCCCGCTGCGGCATGCGGTGAACACGGCGCAGAATAAACACCTCCCTGCAACGAGGCGGTAACGCATCCAGCCCTTCCTGAAACCGCGACCATGATTGTCGGGCCTCCAGCTGATTATCCGGTAGCGGGGCCATATCAGCCTGCTCCCATTCCTGCCCATCTTCATCGCACCGGCCAGCAAACTCCGCACGCCTAACCTTCAGCCATCTGTAGCGATCGGCTGCCATATTGCGCGCCACACTGAAAATATAATTCTGTAGTTTCCCTCCTTCCGGCAATTCATCCATCTCTGCAAGACGCACAAACACATTGTGGGCTATATCCTGAGGATCATCCATATCCGGCAGCCGGGGACGCAGAAAATTTACTAAGTACCTGAAGTATTGATCATAAAGAGGCGCAATGCGGCCGCGCCCGGATTTCTCTCCGCCCACTAGACTTAGCATCGGTGGCTCTTTACCAGACAAATTTATACTCCGCCTCTTATCCCCAATCCTCTTCTATCCGGACATCCCATCACGACCCAGACACCATTAGTATGGGCTATAGACGGATGAGACTGAAAAATCCTCACCCCCAACATGATCTTTTTCGAGTTTAGAGTATTTCTGTCCCATATTGAACATTTGATTAGGGTTATCTTTGTTAGTGTCTGCGGCTATTTCCCTTTGGGGTAATGGCCATGCGCATAAGCCTCTAGTCTAGAACATAAAATACACTATTGTCGCTAAGCCACGCATAACAGCCGTTACTCATACAAATCTGTCTCATAGGCGCTGAGGGGAACAGGCAATGGCAGTGCCTCCTCCTGAAACCGGGTCAGGGCCTGGCCCCGCAGAGGCACCATAGAGGCCAATATGCTCTGGTGCCATGCGGTAATCCACACTGATTACCTTGATCTTGCCAAGCGCGGCAATGGGCACGGCTTCCAAACGGCTGTTAATGCGGGATCCATACATGAAAGACCCACCATGCACATTCAGAAGGACATGACCTGTATGCTCTACTGCCACACCGGCTTTGGGCGTCATAATCTCACATCGCACCCCGGCAATCTGTAGGCAGGTACATTGATGGTGCCATCTGATTCAACTTTACTCATTCACTGTCTCCTGAATTTGTTCTTTGGACAGGCGCTCATCACGGGCTGCAAGGCGCTTGCGAATAATCTTTCTTCTATGAGGTGTTAGCGGCACAATGAGGAACAGAACCAGTGTAACCACACCAATGGCTGCCGGAATCCACCCCATGGCCAGTTCAAAACCAAACAGGACGTCATTAGTCCACTCCGGTTTGGCGGGATCAAAGCCATAATAACCAACGAGGCCAACGCCAAGGGGGAAGCCCAGTGTGGTGGTGCCAATTTTAGCAATAAAGTTCTGCACCGAGAAATAGGTAGCTGACCTGTCTTTACCCGACATCAAACGATCATAGTCAATCAGGTCTGTCATCAGGGATGGAATGGATACATTGCCCAGAGCACTGGATATGCCCAGCAGCATCTGCACTAAATAGGCCAGCAGCAAGCTATGCTCCCCACGCTGTAGCAATAACAAGGAAACAGGAACAGAACAAAGAATGGCAACAAGAATGGACAAAACCATCGTCTTACGCTTGCCAAAATGATTAGTCAGCCATACAGCGGGCCTCAGCATTAAAAAAGCAAAGGCCATATGGAATAAAAGCAGGAAAACATACTGATCTCCGAAGCCCAGCCAAACATCAACCACAATAAACATCAGGCCATAAAAGACGCCAATGCTAAGGCTGAAACACAGCGTGGCCGATAGCATAATCAGAAAAACAGCATTGGTGAAAAGCTCCTTGAGTACGATAAAGGGGTTGTCTGGCGTCGATCCCACCTCACGGTGTACGACCCCGGAAGGCACATATTTAATAAACATGTAAATGAAGGGGAACATGACACAAATTGACAGGATCACTGTGAAACGGATCGTTTCCGGGGTAATCGCTGTTGTCGCAAAAAGAGGTAAAAGCGGAATGAATTTATAGAGGGTAAGCCCTATATAACTGCCCAGGGTTCTAAAGCCATATATTTTGGTGCGCTCTGATGACCTGTTAGACAGATCAGGCCCCATAGACATGTGGGGAATATGAACAAGCGTGACAGCAAAGTAAAAAGCCATATACCAGAAAATGAAATAGATCAGGCTTACATGACCCATCTCATCTGTTACCGGAACAAACAGGAACCAGGCACAGGGCAAGGCCATAATCATACCCGCCACAATGAACGGCTTTCTGGTGCCCTTTTTCGCATGATAGCGATCTGACCAATAGCCAACTGTTGGGTCTGTAATCGCATCAAAAAGGCCAACAACCATCATAACAATGGAGAGAGTTGTCAGGCTCAGGCCATAATGTTTGGCATAAGTTCCCTGCAACACAATCAGGTTGTTCTGCAAAAGCAGGACCGGCACCAAAGGCATGGCATAGGACAAACCCATACGAACCATGGACGGATGCGCCTGCGGCGCATCCTTGGCTGAGTTCTCAGAAGTTGAAACAGAAACCACTGTATCTATCCTGTTTTCATTCTGCCCTAGCGTCTAGATCAAAACCTTCAGGCGGTGTCGCCCCCATCAGGTGTGTCACCAGATAATCCCAGGCCCGGCGGATCAGATAAGAGCTGGGCTCATGCCCCTGGTTCGGCAACATGATCATGTCAAAGTCCT
>JBNKGK010000145.1:0-8171 GCA_050289785.1 Kordiimonas sp. | reverse complement strand
GTGTGATACCAATATGGCAACGTCAAGGGTTATAGCAGACTTTTATCATCAATTCAGGGTGAGGGTGCCTATATGATTGCCCGGATTGTTGATCAGAAACTGTTATATCGCTCTGAGCGTTTTTTCTCTGCCTTTCCTGGTTTAGCGCTGCTGCCCTCAGGTGATGTGCTGCTTGGTTTCAGGCGTGCGCCTGACCATCGCTGGTTGTTTGGGCCACCGGATGAAGCTGATTTGGGCTCTGTGGACCACTGGCATTTCCGTTCTCATATCGCGCTGAAGCGCTTTGATGCCGGGATGTGCACCAAGGGAGAGGCCTGGGCCATGCCTATGCATCCGGAAGCTGGTGATCAGGACGCCAACCTGTTTGTCACCAGCACAGGGCAGCTTATCCAATATGGTTTCTTATGGTATCCGGTGCCATCTGGGACAGCATCACGTTTGCAGGACGAGGGCCGCTCGATGGCACCACTAGGTGAACAGGGTGTTGGTTATGTTTTTTGGGGTGGATACACCCGCTTTAGCGGTGATGAAGGGGAAAGCTGGTCTGATTATCAGTTTTTGCCAACAGACCCGGATCACGAGGAAAATGCCTATCCCCTTAATCACCGAACCGCCTGTTTGAGAGGCAGGATGATTGAGTTGCCAGATGGCAGGTTGATGGTAACGGGCTATCAAGGTGGGATCATAGGGCATGAGAGGCAGGTTGGCAGGGTCTTCATATCCACTGATCATGGTGCGCACTGGGAGATTTTGCCAACCATGATGAAAATGGAAGATGTGTACCTGCAGGAGCCTGGGCTGGCGAGCTGGCCACCGGGCCAGCTAACTGTCTTTTTCCGCACATCGGGGGTGGGTGACCAGCTTGTCACCGCGACATTGGACACAGGTGGCAAGCTTATAATAGAACCGAGTGTTGTGCCCATACAGGGTCACCCTTATGATCCGCTGGTGTTGCCAGATGGCAGGTTGTTTCTTGTTTATGGATATCGGCATAAACCCATGGGCGTGCGGGCCAGGATCATAGAGCCCAGCCAGAAAATAGAAGAAGCTGAAGAACTTATCATCAGGGATGATAGCCCCAGCCGCGATACCGGCTATCCCAGTGCTGTTCTGTTGCCGGATGGCAAGGTCGCTATCGCTTATTATATTGCAGACCGGGTTGGCCTTCGCGGTATAGAAGCCAGCATTGTTGAACTAGCATAACGAGTGGTGTTTATGAGTGAGAGCCGAGAGAAGCTGAAGGAAGAGTTTTTAAGACTGCATGGTTGGGCGGACGCAGAGCGGTTTCCGCTTCAGCCTGATGCTTCGTTTCGCTCCTACACCCGCCTCGGCAAGGGCGGTAAAAGCTGTATGCTGATGGATGCTCCACCTTCTCATGAAAATATTGAGGCCTATCTGGCTATCACCAGGCATTTGCAGGCTTTGGGCCTGAGGGCACCTGCCATTTTAGCTGAGGATGTAGTGGCAGGTTTTGCGCTGATTGAGGATTTCGGGGATCATACTTTTACCCGTTTGCTTCGGGCAGGGGAGGCGGAGCTACCGCTTTATCTGCTTGCTGCTGATGTGCTTGCGTGCCTGCATGGACAGGCAACGGCCAGCCATATTCAGGTGCCTGCCTATGATATGGCGGCCCTGATGAGGGAAGTGACCCTGTTTACAGAATGGTTCGTGCCAGCTGCGCGGGGCGAAGCTGTGACAGTAGAAGAGGCAGAAGCTTATACATCCGCATGGCAACGGGCGCTAAAAGATGTGGCGGAAGCCCGGCAGACCTTGGTACTGAGGGATTATCATGTCGATAATCTGATGATAGTAGGCGGGGAGGGCGTTTCCCGTTGTGGGCTGCTGGATTATCAGGATGCGCTGATTGGTGCTGAAGCTTATGACTTGGTGTCGCTGGTGGAGGATGCCCGGCGTGATATCAGCCTTGAGGTGCGAGAAGCTGTGATTGATCATTATTGTGCGGCTCGTCCTCATGTGGACAGACAGGCGTTGGAGCGTGATATGCTTCTTCTTGGGGCACAGCGCCATGCCAAGGTAGCTGGCATTTTTACGAGGCTCAGTCGCCGTGATGGCAAAGATGTGTATCTGGGGCATATCCCCCGTGTGCTTGCCTTGATGAACCGGTGCCTGCAAGCGCCCGAGCTTTCGGAAGTGCGGACAGTGATTGAAACAATGGTGCCTGATTATCAGCAGGTTATTATCAGGCCTTTATCTCATAAGGTTTGAAAATAGCTCTTTATAAGCCCCTATCATGCGGGTTTGGGTATAGTCTTTCACAGCTTTCGCATGGTTTTGTGTGCCGATCTGCTCTGCCTGCTGTGGGCTATCCATAAAGTACATCAGGTTATTTGCTAGTGTTTCTGCGTCGTGCCCCTTGATAAAGGGGGCATTGTCCGGGCAAACCATGGTGCTGATGTCCCCCACATCTGTGCTGACAACAGGCAAGCCAGCAGCCATGGCCTCCACCACAGAAATGGGCATTTGCTCTGTGTCTGAAGACAGTGCAAATATGTTGAAGGCAGGGATAATGCGCTCCGGCTCGCTAAGCGCGCCGGTAAAGATGACATGGGATTTCAGGCCGATCCGTTCGGCGAGCATTTGCAAAGCAGAGCGACCAATGCCATCGCCAATAATGACAAGCCGTGAATCCGGAAATTCCTGTGCCATCATGGCATAGGCTTCAATCAGGCGGCCGATATTTTTTTCCGGCCTCAGGGCAGCCACAGTGCCAATGATTTTTGTGGGAGGCGACAGGCCGAAGTTGGCAAGCGCATCCATATCAGCTTTGCGGTTGAAGCGTTTGATATCGATACCGTTCGGGATGTAATGCAGCTTTTTATCAGGAATATGCCAGCTTGTCTGGGCTATTGTTTCCAGCGTTTTTGAGGGAACGACAACAGCATCAGCTCTTTTATAGGCATATGCCCTCGTTTTTTTACGGATAAATTTCTCTGCTTTTTGTTCCTCTGTGCCGAAGCCGTCCTGAACATGTACCATGGGGCAAATATGTGAAAAGCAATTAGCAAGGGCCCATTCAACGCTACCCCAGTTATAGGTAACGAGCAGATCTGGCTGCATCGATTTTAGTGTCTTTTTTGCTGCTTTGATGCCAGCTAATGGACTTGTCTTGGGGAAGCTATGATCAGAGAGCGGAGCTACTGTTAGCCCTTCAATAAGCGCCATGGCATCATAGCGGCCATCAAGCGCAAAAACGTGGTGCTTAACATGCTCTTCCCGGTTTTCATTAGCTAGTGTTGCAAAACGACGTTGCGAGCCACCAATCTCGAACGATGGGAATATGTGCAGAATTTTTTTTAATTCAGTCAACGCAATGTAGCTCCGGCAGTATGAGTTGTACCCATACTGCCTGAACTTTATACGAGATCAAGAACTAGTGACTCATGAAAAGAGGAATAGTGGAATTCAGAACAAGCCATCGGGTAGCGCCACCCAGAATAAGTTCTCGCCAGCGGGAATGTGAATAAGCGCCAATAATCATCATATCGGCTTGCTGCTCTTTGGCGGCATTCAGTAACTGCTCACCAATGTTGTTGTCGCCAACTTTCCCTTTTTCTGTGGAGCAACTAATGCCATGTTCATGTAGATAGGTGTTGATGTCCTCCAGTGATGGGCGATCATCATCTATGTCACCGAGCTGATAGATGGTTATTTTACCTGCTTTTTTTAAGAGAGGTAGGGCACCGGTAACGGCACGGGCAATTTCCGCCCGTCCATTCCATGCGATCATGATATGCTTGCCGCTCTCCCCTTCATACTTTTGAGGGACCATCAAGACTGAACGCCCAGAGCGGAAAACAAGGTCATGCAGAATATCGGCGCTATCGGGAGCATTGGAATCAGGCTGTTCACAGACGGCAAGATCAGCTGTGCGCGCGCGGCGGCCAACATGGTCTGTTATGGTGCCCACCATTTCTTTCCATAAGGCTTTTGCTCCCTTATCCGCGTTATGTGAGGAGGTTATTGGTATTGACGCTGCGCTCATTTGCTCTGTAAAGGCTGATTTTGCCTTTTGAGCCTGTGTTCTGGTTTCCTGCTCTGCCGCATCACAGATTGTCTGCACCATTTCGGCGGAAAGACCTTCTCCCATAAAAGGAATGGCCAGCCTTGGGTCTTGCTTGATAAAAAGAGCCGTCAGGGTTGCGCTGTAATCCTTCGCGAGCTTTGATGCAATTTTTGTTGCTGTCTCCCCGCTAATATTAGCTGTTAATGGCAGTAAGATGGATTTCATGATATTCCTTCCCAATTCGTGAGTTTGTACGCAGGTTACACAACTACTACTTGGGGACTCCTTGATCAGAGTCAATTGGTTCATCCTCTGTTAAGCACCCCACAGGCAAGAGTATATATTATGAGACAGTTTTTTGGGATGATAATTATGGCTTTATGGACATTGGCGGTCTTGCCTGCTTCTGCGGGGGCTGCGGATGACCATAACGCTGTATTGGAAGCCAATAAGCGGGGCGATATTTTGCCTTATTCTCATATTAAAAAAGTTGTTGAAAACAGGCTGGGTGGCCGGGTGATTGGCCAGCAGCTCAGACGCACCAATCGGGGGTGGCAATATGATCTGCGTTTGCAGAGGAAAAATGGCAAGGTTGTTGTCGCCATCGTTGATGCTGCCAGTGGTGCGATCCTTAGCACACGCTGAAAAGAGGGGGCTTTGATGCGAGTTTTATTGGTTGAAGATGATGAAACATTATCCGGGCAGATAGAAGAAAGCCTGTTATCGGCTGGCTATGCGGTGGATTGTGCCTCAGACGGGGAAGATGGCCATTTCCTGGGGGATACGGAATCCTATGATGCTGTCATTCTGGACCTTGGCCTGCCGATTATGGACGGTGCCAGTATTTTGAAGAAATGGCGTGGTGATGGCCGGGAAATGCCGGTGCTGGTGCTGACTGCCCGAGATAGCTGGACAGACAAGGTGGAAGGCCTGGATGCAGGCGCGGATGATTATTTAACCAAGCCCTTTATTATGGAAGAATTGCTGGCAAGGCTGCGGGCGCTTATCAGGCGGTCTGCCGGTATTGCCTCCGCCACACTCAGCTGTGGCCCTGTTCTTCTGGATACCAGAAGTAGCAGGGTAAGTGTGAATGGCACGGCTGTGAAGTTAACAGCCCAGGAATTCAAGCTGCTCTCTTATCTGATGCATCACGGCGGCAAAGTCATTTCCCGCACAGAGCTGACGGAACATATTTATGATCAGGATTTTGACAGGGATTCAAACACCATCGAGGTGTTCGTGAACCGTGTGCGCAAAAAGCTGGATGTACCTATTATTCAAACGGTGCGCGGGCTGGGATACAGACTGGAGATGCAAGAGGAATCTGAGTGAATAGCGGTTGGAAACATTTTCTTCAGTCGCTGACAGGCCGACTGTTGATGTCAGCTATCTTATGGTCTGCGGCGGCACTCGTCGTGGGTGGCTTTTCCCTTTCGGTGGTGTTTCACACATACGTTGTGAACGATCTGGATCAGAAACTGGAAAGGCTGATGGATGCTGTTGTTGGTATTAGTGAAATAGCCCCTACCGGGGAATTCCGCTTTAGCAGACCACTGTTTGATCAGCGATTTGATCAACCCTATTCCGGTTGGTATTGGCAAATCTCTGAAGAGGGGCACAAACCTGTTCGGTCCCGGTCTCTCTGGGATTTTGAATTTAAGCCAGACCTTGACGATAAAAACTTTTCTTTTGAGGTGATAGAAGGGGCAGGTCCTGATGGTCAGCGCCTGCGGATTGCCTACAGGGATATTATTTTGCCTGAGGCGGATCGAATTCTGCACTATCAGGTGGCGGTGGATACAGCTGATATGCGTGGGGCTGTGGCAGAGTTTAACCGATTACTCATCGGGGCTCTGTCGCTTATTATGCTCACGGTTACTTTGGCGTTAGTGCTGCAGGTTGCTTATGGCTTGCGGCCTCTTCGGGTCTTGGGGCGTAAGCTTACAAACGTCAGGTCTGGCCGGGATCAACGGATTGAAGGCGACTGGCCTGAGGACCTGAGGCCCTTGGCTCAGGAAATCAATGCCCTGATTGATCAGAATGAAAAACTGGTTGATCGAGCGCGCACGCATGTAGGCAATCTGGCCCATGCTCTGAAAACTCCTTTAAGCATCATCATGAACGAGGCTCAGGGCCTGAAAGACAAACCTGCTCAGACTATCGTACAACAGTCTCTCAGCATCAGAGAGCATATTGACCATCATCTTAAAAGGGCCCGTATCGCCGGTGGGGGGAGCGGCGCGGGAGTAGCTGTGCGGGAAAGACTCGACAAATTGATCAAGGCCGTCAGTAAAATGCCTGACATGCAGTCAATTACCTTTGATGTACAGTGTCCAAAAGAGCTGATGTTCGACGGGGAAAAAGAAGACTTGGATGAAATTCTCGGGAACCTTTTGGAAAATGCAGGTAAATGGTCACATGGGCGGATTTGCTTAACCGTTCATCGTGTTAAGGATATTGTTCGTCGCCCCATGCTTGAAATAAGTGTGGAAGATGATGGTCCGGGTGTACCTGAGGATCAGTTGCAGAAGCTTTTTGAAAGAGGAAAACGCTTGGATGAACGTGTACCTGGTACTGGGCTGGGACTCGCGATTGTTCGTGATATCGTTGATATGTATGGTGGCGATAGCTGGCTGGAAAAATCATCGCTTGGAGGCTTGTCGGCCATTATAAGAGTGCCTTCAAAGCATTAATATTAGTGATTTTGATAGCGTATTTACCCTTCGCTTGTCTTAATTTATTTATTTATATCTTATTATTTATTTATAAAAATTTATGTTGTTTTTATTTATTTTTGCCTATTTTTCAAATTTACTTTGATATTGTTTAGGTAATTGTTGCCTGCATTGGTTTATTCACAATAATTTCATAAAATTTTATTCAAAAACGCTGCTGTGTAGGTACTTTGTTAATATTTACTTGCTATTTATTATAGTAGGCTGTTGTAATGTTGTTTGGTTGCGTTATTATCCTAAGAGTTGTTTTTTGTAAGGTCGAGTTAAACTTCCATGTTCCTAGTCGCGTTGCCATTAGACATTAAGAATACTAAAAATAAGACATGTCAGGCAAAAGAAGCGCGTTTTAATCGGTCCCTGAGCAGAGTTTAAGTTCCTGGCTCGGGTCGTCATGAGAGGAGTTTTCTTTGCTACGCGAGATTATTGATGATGTGAACATCGGTTTGGTTGTCGTAGGGAACAAGCTTGATGTGCGTGTGTGGAACCGGTGGATGCGAGAAGCAACCGGGATTGATTCATCTGACGCTTATTGCCGAACACTCTCTGATTTGTTGCCTGCCTTCTCTGAACCAGAGTTGCAGAAGGTTATCAAAAGGGTTCTTGACGAAGGGATGTCAACAACTCTATCGGTAGAAGAGAGTAAACGTATTTTTCCCTTCAGTCGGTGTGACGTCATTATTCAGCCGATAACGGGTAAAAACCTTTTTCCGCCAGTTGCTGCTATTGCCACTGACCATGGTAGCCATTCCTGCCTTATACAGTTTCAGCAAAGCGCTCAAACAAGCAAGCATCCCATAATGGAAAACAATGAAGGGCTGATAAGCTCGGAAGATCCTGCCAGGCTTCAGTTCCTAACCATGATTGGGCACCAGATAAGGACACCTGTCAATGGCGTGTTGGGGGTCGCTGAACTGTTGACTGCCACTCCTCTGGAGCAGGAACAACGGCGCTATGTGGAATTAATTATGAAATCCGGGAAATCGCTCTTGGGTTTCATCAATGAAATGGGGGATCTTGCACTACTGGAGTCAGGCTTGGCAACGCTGGAGGAAGAACATACCGACCTGCCGGGCTTAATGCAGGATGTGATGGATATTTATATCACAACCGGCTCTCATAAAGGCGTTAAGGTTCTGACGAATCTTAGTGCTGATCTGCCATCCTATATCAAGGTTGACTCTAAGAAACTGAGCCAGATATTGGTACAATTGTTGAACAACGCCTTCCAATATACGGATCGGGGCCAGATTAGCCTGAATGTTGATGTTAGAAACAAGAAAGATGGCAAAGCAACTTTGGTCATGACTGTAAAAGATACCGGGGTTGGTATCGCTGCATCACGGATTCCCCATCTGTTTGCAAAGGCTGATCTTGGGGCTCGAGGAGGCATGCGAGCCTATCATCGTACAGGG
>JBNKGK010000144.1:0-8182 GCA_050289785.1 Kordiimonas sp. | reverse complement strand
CAATCTCACAGATCCGGCAGTTGTTCGTGCCTTTGATCCCAATAAGTCTTTTCCTGTTGGCTCGATTGAACTGAAGGCTTCCTGGAAGATTGTGGAAGAAGGTGAGGATGTCAGCAATTTCTTCACGATGGATTCATCCGTGTACGCCCTGGCTAATCAGGGTGGTAAAATTGTGGTGGATACAAGCACCATCCGCAAAGTGAAACTGGCGCTTGTTGGTTTCCATATTGGTGGTATCGTGAAGGGACACCCGGAAATGATCTGGGCTACTTTTGAACAGGTGGATAACTCACCTATTGTGCCAGTGAAATTTTCGCCAGACACTGTGGTTTCAAAAGATGATTTCACCTTCTATAAGGCGGGTACCAAATATGCTGATTGTAATGTGAACTATGCCAGTTCGCCTTATTTAAAGCTGGATCAGGCCACACAAAAGCTCTCGCCAATCATTCAAGTTTGCCTGCAGTATGAATTTGGTAACAGTGCAGAGAATGATCCAAAACTTCAATCATCAGTTGAAACAAATGATAGCGATGTCGCCAAGATGAATGAGGCTGTGATGCCCCGTCTCACAGGCGTATGGGGCAATTATCGGGAAATCGGTGCCATCTGGTTCCGCCCAACCGACGCGCTGAAGCCAAGCATGACATTGGCGACAGATTTTGATGCGAAAGGCAATCAGTTTCTCATTGGGTCGTTGAAGCTTTCTAACTCGACTATCGAAACCTATACCCAGCGTCAAAGCACAATGAACAACTGTTTCCGGTGCCACAATACAGAACAGCGCTTCCCGCCGGCCTCCCAGTATGACCTTGTGGCTTTGCCCCCCTTGAACCTGAATATCAGCCATGCGTTCATGAATATTTATTTCTGGTCTCAGGAAAAGGCTGCGGGCAGCAAATCACTGTCCTCGCTAGATTAAGCCTCTGTGTAGATGAATTCTCAGGGGTGATAAGCCCCTGAGTTCCCAAACAAATACCGGAAAAAGACCGATAGAAAGGACAGACTGATGTCAAATACTATCTTCAGGGTTCATCCCACAATCAACTTTGCTCGCGTGGGCAATAGTGAAGAGTTTTACATTGCGCCTGAAACGGCAGCAGGGGAGTTGCAGGATAAAGATACAGGGCTTTTTGGTGGTTTGCCCATAAAGCCGGGTACAGAAAACACCCCGATTGATTCAGGTGATTTCCGCGATGCGCAGGAAAATGTAAAGCGGCAGGCAGCTCGCTTCCGCATTTATGCCTATGATCAGCCCCAGGAAACCTACCCCTCAAATGACCCGGGCCGGGAGGTGAAGATTGGTGATACGGTTGGTGGCAAGACAATTAAAGATATTGTCTGGACAGTGCATCTCGCCAACAAGAAAAACAATAACTATGAAATCACCAGTGCCAATGGGCAGGAAGAGGGTATTAATGCCTATGAAGGCATTAACCCTGATACTGGCAAGCCGAACCATCCACCAGTGCGTGACCCCAAGTTTGGGGATGACCTCGCCCTGGAAAGCCGCCTCAGCCAGTTAGTGATTGATGCCGGGCCGCGCACCATTGCTTCCAGCGCAGCGGCCTCAACAGTGGTTGATTTTGATGCCATTACCGAATGCAGCTATGCAAACGTTTATGGTTCTGTGCAGGCGGTGCCTACTTATCCGGTGAGCTTCCCTAGTGATCATTTTAAAATGTATAACTATTATGGTCCGATTACGTCGCTTGGCGAACTGCGTGTGGAAGAAGGCTCGGGTCGTTTGATCGTGACAGGTGGTTACGGCAAGGCAAGTGGCATTCTGGACGAAAATGGCCAGCCGCCAACCCTGACAGACCCTATCGATAATAATTACTGGTTTGATGACACCTCTGATGGCCCGGTGAATGCTGTGATCCTCTTTGATGATGGCAGCACAGCTGAGGTTGTTGGCGGTTGGGTGGTCACAACAGACCCCGGCTATGCCCCACAAACCCGGAACGTGGTTTCCACATGGGATGATGCGTTCAACACATGGGTGGAGGAATTGAACCTTATCCCGGCGCTTTATTCTAATGGCCAATATCAAACCAGCTATAAGGCCGGTTTCTATGAAGATATTCTGCCTGTCTTCCATGGGGCTTTCCTGCAACGCTGGAACACAAACCTGCCTTCCACTGGTGTAAACAGCCATAATTATGTGGCGAAGATCAGCCCCAGTGATAACCCGGCAGAGAAAATCCCTAACTTTAAGGGTTTGCTGCGTGATCCAAACTCAACGGAAGAATCAGGTGAAGGCGTTAAAATGCCATTGGCTCTGGGGGATGCACAAAAGAGCTTCCTCTCTCTCAGCTCCACTCAGTATTTTTTGATGATGCAGTGGTATGCGGGGCAATCCGTTGAAAATAGTCCTGCGCTTGGGGCTGGTGAAAAGCTGGATCAGGTGGTGCTGCTAAACTGTCTGGGTGGACGTTATTCCCCCGGTATTGACCTCACCTTCATTGTCCGTGACGTAAACCTTTATAAGCAGAACTGGCAGGGTGTTACCGGGCCTTTCCGCATCAATGAAGAAGTGCTGAATTACAGCATGGCGCAGAAGGATAAGCCTTTCCTTGGTGTGGGTTATGTGCCTCTACAAAAGGCGCCTGTGCAGCCAGGGGATTTGTGTAAATTTATGTCTCAGCCTTGGCATACAGATTATAACAGTTGTGCCGTGCATGAGCCTGACCCGAACCCGGCGAACAACAACACACTGTATTGGTCTTGGCCTGCGCAGCGACCAGTGCAGGTGCATCCGGCCTTCCTGTGTACTTATGATGCAACCAAGGATGTTTGGAACCTGGGTGGTCAGCTCTTCAGTATTCGCGGTGACGGGCAGGGTGACAAGAACCTGACGCACACCAATTATCCGCAAAATGAGGGCAAGTATCAGAAATATACTGATTATGTGGCTAACTGGCACAAGGTTGGTTTCATTATTCAGGGCTCGCAAATCCCTGCGAAAGAAGGGGGGAGTTATGGCAATGACAAGTTCCTTGAGGTGGCAAGCCTGTTCACCTCCTATGGTGACGTTGTACAGCCGTGGCCAACAGCCTCTCTTGCCATGCCGGAAACGGATCTGACAAAAACCAAAGAGAATGCGTAAGGTTTTTTCCGGTGTTTGATGTACTGAAAACTAGCAAAAAGGTCATCGCCATCATTGGCGGTGGCCCTGCTGCGTCTGCCACAGCCCTTTCCCTACTAAAGGGTTTGGATAAGGCTGATGCGGGTTATGCTGTCCACATATTTGATGCAGCACACCAGGCTGATATAAGGGTAGGGGAAAGCATACCTCCCGCCGCTACGCCGGTGCTGATGCGGCTGGGCCTTAGCCATGTGTTGGACGAAGGCCATATGTGCTGCCCCGGCAGTATGTCGCTTTGGAATGATGACCAACCGGGCTATAATGACTTTATGATGGATGCCTCAGGCCGGGGCTATCACCTCAACAGAGCCAAGTTTGATAAGCAGTTGTTGGCGGAAGCCTATTGCAAGGGCGTTACCATTCATCAGGGGTGGCGATTAACCGGTGCTGCTGGTTCTGAGCATGGCTCGAGGCTTGTGTTTTCCACTGCAGATAAAGGGGAGCAGATGGTGCAGGCTGATTTTGTGGTAGATGCCACCGGCAAGCCTGCTGCCTTTGCCAGGCGTATGAATGTGGCACGCAACACGCTGGATGAAGTGGTCTTCCTTTGTGCGCTGTTTGATATTGCCGGGGAAGAAGATATTCCCGCGCACACATTGGTGGAGGCCGTGCCAGAAGGCTGGTGGTATGCAGCCAGATTGCCTGAGGGTAAGATGATTGTCACCTTTTGCACAGATGCTGATGTCATGAAACAGGGCCGCCTGCAGCAGTTTGATAAGTGGCAGACTTTGCTTCGCAATACAAAATGGCTGCAGGAAAAATTGCCTGCTGGTGTGTTAACCGCAGCATCAGATAAGATCGAAATTCATATCCAGTCGGCCCCTTCTGCGATTTTATCAGCTGTTTGTGGGCCAAACTGGCTCGCTGTCGGTGATGCAGCCAGTAGCTATGACCCGATCACGTCTGCAGGCATCACCAAGGCCCTGATGCAAGCCGAACAGGCAGGTTCTGCTATTACGGCACACGTCGTGGGCAATGACACCGAGGCTTTGCAAGCCTATCAAGCCAGAGTGTTTGAAGATTTTAATGCCTATGTAAAGCTGAGGCACCAGCTTTACGGCGGAGAAAGCCGCTTTGCTGATGCCACTTTTTGGCGCAGGCGATTAGGCAAATTCTAAAGATTTCTTACCCGTTCAATAAAGCCCTCAGCTTGTTGTTTCAGCAGGCTGACGCGGTTTTGCATATCTTCGGCAGAGTTTTTCATTTCTTCTGCGCTTGTTAGGGTGCGGGATGCAGTGTCCTTCACCAGAACGATATGTTCTGATACCTCCACTGTGCTATGGGAAGCCTCTTTAATATTCTGATCAATAGTGGCTGTTGCTTCATTCTGTATATCTGTTGCGGAAGTGATGTCGGAAGCAATGTCATAAAGCTCTTCAATAGTGGAGCGTATACCTTCCACAGCCTGTACAGAATGTTTGGTTTTTTCCTGAATATTATTAACCTGTTCACTAATGTCTTTGGTGGCATTGGCTGTCTGCTGTGCAAGAGACTTTACCTCATTGGCTACAACAGCAAAGCCTTTGCCGGCCTCCCCGGCGCGTGCGGCTTCAATAGTCGCATTGAGTGCAAGCAGATTGGTTTGCTTTGCAATATCGTTAATCAGCTTTACCACATGACCAATGGTCTCTGAGGCCGCGTTCAATTCATTGATAACCGATGTGGTTTGTATGGCATCATGTTTGGCTGTTCCTGCTTTTGCTGATGATGTTTGCACCTGCTCCGCAACACCTGCCACTGAGGAGGACAGCGCTTCAGAGGCATCGGCCACTGTCTGCACATTGCTTGTTGCCTGTTCCGCAGCACTTGCCATCATCGTACCCCGATGTTCATTATCCTGCGCATCTTTAATGAAGGTGGCTGAATTTTCGTTATTCTTATTGGCGATGGCTGACAGGGTTTCCACAATGTCCAGAATATTTTCGGAGAATTGGGAAGCTAGTTCATTCAATTCCTTTTTGCGTCGCTCTTCACTGGTTTTCATGGCAGCGGATGCAGAGTTGATGATCTCTGCGCCTCGCCCCATATCACCCAGCATACCCTGGGGTAGGAAAGAGCGGTGGTATTCTTTATTAAGGGCGGCTTTCAGCGATGCACCGGATTCCCGAATATAGGCATCCGCTAAATCGTAGGACTGATTGAGTTGAGCTAGGGCAGGGGTCAGGTCGCCGTGCTCATCCCAGTGAATGATACGAGCTGAAAAGTCACCTTTCGCCACTCGCGCAGCAACAGACTGAATTTCAGCAAAGGCAAGTTTGTAATTCTTGAGCTCTTTTTTCAGCTCTTCTACCTCTGTATTGGCCATAGCTTGCGGTGTGGTGAGAACAGAATCTTTTTTGCGTTTTGATGGAAACTGCATTTTTATTTCCCTAGTGACCAGACGAATTCTGAGTAACTCATCCCCGTATCGGCTAATGTTTTATGGAGAAGGGCTTCACCTGCGAGAAGACCATCCTTGGCATTGTTATGTTGTTGTTCTTTTTCAAGAATTTGGGCATAAAGAGGTGAGATTTTTTCGATGCTTTCTTGCGTTGGGCAGCGGCGATTGGAATGGTATCCTGCGATATTACCATGGTTGTCAAAGCTTGGTGTTACATGGGCTATCACCCAATAATATTTACCGCTCTTTGACATGTTTTTTACATAGGCAAAAATCTCTTTGCCTGCAGCAACTGTATCCCACAGTAGTTTGAAAACAGCTCTGGGCATATCCGGGTGGCGAATGATGCTATGGGGCTGGCCAATCAATTCCCGTGTTGTCATTTCTGCGACACGGCAGAAGATGTCATTTGCGTATAGGATGCGGCCTTTTGTATCTGTTTTGGAGACAATAATCTCGTCTTTCCCAAAATGATTTTCCGCATCTACTGGTGCGACTGAATATTTACTCACAACTGTTCTCCCAAGTGCTCAAATTCTGCCAAAGGTATTTATATATTCAAGGCATATATATAATCTAGGGGGATATGGTTAAGATATCATTTATGGTGAGCAGAGAGTTTTTTTGTCTGTGTTCAGTTTTGATCTAACTAATTGAATAAAATGGAAATTTTCAATTTTTTGCCACGCTCTTTTGTTGGTAAATTCAGAAAGAGATGAACAAAAAAAGGCAGCATTAGGGGGCCTGTTATTACAGTGCAAAATGCAACCCATACCTAAGGTCCGAAGCCTGTCCATTTTTTGGCAGGTTGCCTTAAAGTGACTTTCCTGTTTGTTAGCTTTAAGAATACGCAGAGCATAGATGGCAGAGCCGGAAATAGAGAGGCCGGCTAACAAAGCCGAAGAGGAACCAGAATCTTTTGAAGGCGCATCCAAAAGATGCGCCTCTCTCAAAATGGATTGTTGCTGCTGTTAGTCGGAATATGGTTGCAGGCGGTGAGGGGTGTGGTTTCCATAGATAGGGAATTCCTCACACAATTTACCCACACGTTCCCGAACCTGCTTTTCAACCTCTGCATCACCTTCAGGGGCAGATTGCAGGGCATCCAGCGTGTCAGCAATCATATCCGCGATGGCTTCAAATTCCTTCACGCCGAAACCACGAGTGGTGCCCGCGGGTGTGCCCAGGCGGATACCGCTTGTTTTCATGGGAGGTAGTGGGTCATTGGGCACACCGTTTTTGTTACAGGTCAGGCCTGCCCGCTCCAGTGTTTCTTCAGCGATTTTACCTGTCAGCTTTTTCGCACGAAGGTCCATCAGAAGGAGGTGTGTATCAGTGCCGCCGGTAACAAAATCATAACCCCGCTCAACGAGACGGGCGCCCAGTGCACGGGCATTGGCCACCACTTGTTTAGCATAGTCTTTAAAGTCAGGCTGTAGGGCTTCACCAAAGGCAACCGCTTTCCCTGCAATGACATGCATCAGCGGGCCACCTTGCAAGCCGGGGAAGAGGGCGGAGTTGATTTTCTTTGCCAGTGCTTCATCATTGGTCAGCACCATGCCCCCGCGGGGGCCGCGCAGTGTTTTGTGGGTAGTGGTTGTAACCACATGCGCGTGTGGGAAGGGGCTTGGGTGGGCTCCACCTGCCACAAGGCCAGCAAAGTGCGCCATATCCACCATCAGGTATGCACCCACGGCATCGGCGATTTCACGGAACCGGGCAAAATCAATCTGGCGTGGGATCGCGGAACCACCGGCAATGATCAGCTCTGGCTTATGCTCTTTTGCAAGGGCTTCAACCTGATCATAATCCAGAAGGCCGGTTTCTACGTTCACGCCGTATTGAACGGCGTTAAACCATTTACCTGATTGAGCTGGTTTTGCACCGTGTGTCAGGTGGCCACCAGCATCAAGGGACATGCCGAGAATTGTGGCGCCTGGCTTAAGAAGGGCCATCATAACAGTGCCGTTGGCCTGTGCGCCAGAGTGAGGTTGGACGTTTGCAAAGTCACAACCAAACATTTGTTTTGCGCGGTCAATAGCCAAGGCTTCAACGGTGTCTGCGTGTTCACAACCGCCGTAATAACGACGGCCCGGATAACCCTCCGCATATTTGTTGGTGAGCACAGAACCCTGCGCTTCCAGAACGGCGGGAGATACAATATTTTCAGAGGCAATCAGCTCGATCTGGCTGTCCTGGCGCTGCAGCTCTGCATTCAAGGCGTTATCTACCGCAGGATCATCGGCTACACTACGGCTAAAGAAACTGATTGTCATTTTGGAACTCCCTCTATTCGGCATAGTTGGTGGCTTGGGCTTGAGGCTATATACTGGGCTATATTGTCAGGCACAACATCAAATAAGCCTGAATAGCCACGATAAGCGCAATAATTCTCAGATTGGATGGAAACTGGTGTCACAGGCATGCTTTCTCCTTGCATTGGTGCTTGGTTTGCATGCCCCCTCTGTCCATTTGCCTGAGATCACTATCCCGTCGGCGGGCGTGCTCACACGCCTCTCTCCAGAGTCTTTTGTCGATATGGTCCTTCTGCCTGAGAGTTTCCGGGGCGGTTACTCCTTCGGCGCCGGCGCCCATCCTGGCGGCCGGTCTCTCCCAGCGGGTGCGGCCAGACTAGGCGGGCGCCCGGGCCAAGG
>JBNKGK010000143.1:0-8182 GCA_050289785.1 Kordiimonas sp. | reverse complement strand
CCATCAATGTATTGACGAAACAGCCCTATTTTTCTTCCGAATACGGCAGGAAATGGATAGGAAAAGCAACGGCACTCTGGCGAAGCCAGGACATGGAAAAGACCGCCCGTGCCGAAGGTCGTTTTTCCGGCGAGAAGATAGGCTTGGTGTGAATAAAGATAAAACAGGTTGGATACTATCAGCAGCGCTGCATGTGGGTATTGCAGCTGTGGCTTTGATTGGTTTGCCTTCCCTGGTGCGGGAGAGGCCAGGCCCGCCGCCGCCTGTGGCTATCGAGTTTGTCAAAATTGCGGAAAAAACGCAGGTTGAAGCTCCGAAAGAGGAAGAACCTCAGGAAGAAGCCGCTATTGAGACGAAGCCACAATATGCCAAGGCTGAACAGGTTGAAGCCCCCGCGCCTGAGGCTGTGCCCTTGCCTGAGCCCAAGCCTGTGATTAAAGAAGAGCCAAAACCTGCCCCAAAGCCCAAACCAAAGCCTGAGGTAACAGAGCGGGAAAAGCTGCGCAAGCGTATCACCGTGCAAACAAAGCCAAAGCCGCCGAGC
Organism: Kordiimonas sp.; assembly: GCA_050289785.1. Taxonomy (GTDB): domain Bacteria; phylum Pseudomonadota; class Alphaproteobacteria; order Sphingomonadales; family Kordiimonadaceae; genus Kordiimonas. The sequence goes on along the minus strand of JBNKGK010000143.1, from coordinate 7,638 downwards.
CGATTGAAGAGTGACCGTATCGCTGCGCTGATCGATAAATCCCTGAAGGATGATACAGCGCAGAAAAAAGCTGAGAAAAAGAAAGAAGAAAAGCAGGAATCCAAAAAGGAAGAGAAAAAGCCTGATCTTTTTGCAGGCCTGCGTGGGCGCATTGCCACGGCGTCTCTTATGGATGCGCTTCGGCAAAAGGTGGAAAGCTGCTGGAGTTTCCCGCGTGGAGCCAAGGGAATTGATGATATGAGCGTTATGGTACGCATCTGGCTTTTGCCGGATGGGCAGCTGGCGCGCCAACCCGAGTTTGTGAATGCGGGTGACCTGAATGACCCGGATCGTGCCTATTTCCGTACCTTTGCAGAAAGTGCCCGCCGGGCAGTGCAGCTGTGTGCGCCTTATTCAGAAGCGGCTGATTATTTGAAGAAATCAGGCCAGCAATATATTAATTTCAATTTTAATCCCAGTGAGTTTGCAGGGGGATAAGACAGACGATGGTTGAGAAAACAGAATACAGAATAATTTCGTGGGTGATGGCCGCGCTGGCCATGGCTTTTCTTGGGCTGAATGCGGCAAAAGCGCAACTCACCGTTGATGTGACCAAAGGGTCCATTGATCCTGTGCCCATTGCCGTGCCGGAATTTGCCCCTGCGGTTGATCTGGAAACGCCTTCGGGCAAGCTTTCTGATATCGGCGCCAGCATTTCTCAGGTGATTACCAGCAATCTGGTGTCCACTGGCTTGTTTCGCGCTATTGATGAACGTGCCTTCATTGAAAAGATCACGGCAGCGCCCACACGGCCCCGTTTTGCCGCCTGGAAGCCCTTGAACGCACAGGCACTGGTGACAGGCCGACTTGAAATGCTGCCAAGTGGTAATTTGCGGGTGGAGTTCCGCCTTTGGGATGTTCTTGGTGAAAGCCAGATGGAAGGTGTGGGGTACACAACGCCTGCCAGTAACTGGCGCCGGATCGCCCATGTGATTTCTGACCGTATCTACAGCCGCCTGACGGGGGAAGAAGGCTATTTTGATACCCGTATTGTGTATATTGCGGAATCAGGTGAACCCTTAAACCGGAAAAAACGCCTTGCCGTGATGGATCAGGACGGGGCTAACCAGCAGTTCCTCACCGATGGCAGCTATTTGGTTCTGACGCCGCGTTTCTCCCCAAACCGGCAGGAAATCACGTTCCTCAGCTATTTTAACAACAAGCCGAGGGTGTATCTGTTTAATATTCTGTCGAACCGTTTTGAGGTGCTGGGGGATTTCCCGAGTATGACCTTCGCACCGCGTTTCTCGCCGGATGGTAACAAGGTGATTATGTCGCTGGCGGAAGATGGTAATTCGGATATCTATGTGATGGATCTGCCCACCCGCAAGGTGAAGCAACTGACCAGTGACCCCGGCATTGATACATCCCCTTCCTATTCACCAGATGGCAAACGAATTGTATTTAACTCAGACCGTGGCGGCACCCAGCAGCTTTATGTGATGAACGCCGATGGTAGCGGTGTGAAGCGTATTTCCTTTGGTCGCGGGCGTTATGCCACGCCTGTCTGGTCCCCCCGTGGTGACCTGATTGCCTTCACCAAAATTGGTGATGGCAAGTTCCGCATTGGCGTGATGCGCCCGGATGGCAGGGGTGAACGTGTGTTGACAGATGCCTATCAGGATGAGGGGCCAACTTGGTCCCCCAACGGGCGGGTGCTGATGTTCTTCCGTACGACACCTTATGATTCTGCGGGCCGTGGTGGCAAGGCCAGCCTCTGGTCGGTGGATTTGACGGGTTATAACGAGCGCAAGGTGCCAACGCCCTTTGATGCCTCTGACCCGGCCTGGTCGCCACCCTTACCGGTGACAAGCAGGTAGGTGAACTATATAGAGGGTGCGTATATGCTATCTGGTTGGCTAACTTTGGTTCATGGGTTCACGCAAAATCACAAGATATTTGCGCGTCAAGCAGAACGTTTTGCCTCTCAATATAATATACACCAGCCAGATTTACTTGGTCATGGTACCAAGTCGGATTATCTCGGGCCTATTGGTGTGACTGAGTATTCAGCAGATATCCTGAGGTCTATGGATGAAAAAGAAATAGAAAAGACACATTTATGGGGCACACATACGGGGAGCGCAGTTGGTCTGTATTTAGCCTATCATTATTCAGATAGAATTACCTCTCTTGTTCTGGAAGGTGCTGTTATTCCCGGCGTTGCTGTGCCAGTTGTTGTTTCGCAGTTTGAGCGATTAAAAAGAATAGCTCATTCTGAGGGTATAGAGGCTGCAATGATCGATTGGTATGAAGATGCTGGCTGGTTTGATGTGATCCGAAAACATCCGGAAAAGTGCAGAGCTAAGCACCAATTGGATATTCTAGGTGAGTTTAAAGGGGGGCCGGTCTTTTGTGTGGAGGAAGCTGCTCCCATAGATTTTTCAATTGATAAATTGAAGCAGATATCTCAACCAGCACTAGTTTATAATGGTAGCGAGGATTTGCCAGATTTTAAAGAGATGGCAATTATCTTGGGAGATGAAATATTAAACGTGAAACGTTGCGTGCTTGAAGGTTTGGGGGGCTTTCCTTTATGGGAAGACCCAGTGAGAGTTAATTCGATGGTAGAGAGATTTTTAAATCAACTCTAGTTTTGGTTAACTGGCAGTTCCGCTAATAAACACTTCGTGTTACAATAAAAGCGCCTAAACCTATTTGTAGCGGCCGGGCTTTTTCTGTTTCATAAGGGCCAGATGTTCTACGAACCAGTTTTGACGCAGCAAAAGGCGATAGCTTTTTGCTTCCAGCCTTTTTGACAGTGCCAGCTCATACTCTTCCCCTAACCAGGCGGATAATTCTTCATGAGCTTTGATATTGGGAAGATATTTTCCGAGGCCCACAAAGGCGATCATGGCGATGAATAGCAGGATATAGGGCCACACGCCAAAAGCGGGGTTAATATGCTCTATCATCCACATGGAAATTGTCAGCCCAATCAGGCCGTAGGAGAGAGTGTCTATCAGCAGGCCTTTGGCTGCTTCTTTTTTGATCTTGTGTTGCATTACTCATAACCGCAGGCGTTTTGGCTCAGGGGCTCACACCAATAAATATTTCGTGGATGTATAGAACCATAATATAGGCAGTGCTGGCGACAGCGACAACGACGCCATCACGCCAGCGAGACACTTTTTCATCAAAAGTGAAACCACCATCCCGCTTGTAAGCCCCCCAAATAGCGATGAGCGACCATAAGAGGATACTGCCGAATAAAATCAGTGCTCTGTCCTCCCCGTTGGCCAGCAGGTGCGCAAAAGCCCACAGGCCGATGGCGCTCATACGCGGGTTGGGCACAATACGGCGGATATTGGTGGGCAGGAAGGCGCTCACCATCAGCACAAAGGCCACCCACACCAGTATATGCGCCAGTTGCCACACGGCGGGGCCGAGGTCATAGAGAAAATAAGGCGGTGTCACCTTCCAGCCGGAGGTGAGTATCCATAAGGATAGAAGCGTGGCGATGCCAAAAAGAAGGCGATAAGGCATTTTTCCAATGCGTTCCATCATGCGGGCACGCCAGGCAGGTGTAAACACCGGGATGAAATGCAGCGCAATAAAAAGTGCCAAGCCTGTTATTAGCATCAACATAAAATTACCCCTGCATTGGCACGGGAGCGACACCAAACAGCCACTCATGAGCGAAGATCATGCCGCCATAAAGGATAAGGCCAATGGATACAGTGATGATATCCTTGATCAAGGGCTGTTTTCCTGGCTTCACCCATTCACCGCCCCGCCGGTTGGCGGCCCATATGCTGATAAGGGCCCAAAGGGCAAAGCCACCAAAAAGAGCGATAGACCGGCAGTCTCCATTGGCCAGCAGGTGACCAATGGCCCACAAGAAAACACCGCTCAGTTGCGGGTGGCGGATATAGCGTTTGATGTTGTTTGGGGTCCATGCCGAGAAAAACAGAATGAAAGCAAACAGCACAAACAGGGGCGTCACATGCAGCGACCAGACAGGCGGCGTGTACACAGGCTCAGTGCTTGCTTGCCCCCAGCCAAGGTGTATCAGGTAAAAGGACGCCAGCGTGATGAGCGAAAACAGGCCTTTATACGGCATTCCTCCTATTTTCCCTATGATGGCCGCCCTTGGCTTGCGGGCAAAATAAGGCACCAGATGCAACAGAAAAAACAGGGCCAGCCCCAGATACAGCATAGTCATTACTTCTCTCCCTCAAAAGAAGACCATGATGAGTGTATCTGGTCTGCTGACCGTGTGAAAGTGAAACTTTTAAGCGCTTAAAGCAGGTGTTTCAAACTCTGGTTTGGCCTTGCACAGGAACCATGGGTTCAGGAAAGTTGTCAGGTCTTTCCCGTAAGTAAGGGGGGTGCCATCAGCAGCAAGCACGGTGCCACCAGCAGCCAGAAGGACCGCATGGGCGGCTGCAGTGTCCCACTCACAGGTGGGGCCAAGGCGAGGGTAGAGGTCAGCCTCCCCTGTGGCCAAAAGGCAGAATTTCAGGCTGGAGCCGATAGACACATTCTCCGCCCCCGGAAAATGGGCAAGCCAGTCTTCCAGTTCTGGTGAGCGATGGGATTTGCTGGCCACAATCACCAGATTATCTGTATCAGACGTGCGGGTGCTGATTGGCTTGATATTCTCCAGTGTTTCACCGTCAGTGTCCGCAACCCATGCGCCTTTACCCACCAGGCCCCAGTAAAGCTTGTTCATGGCAGGGGCCAGCACAAGCCCCATAACAGGTTTACCATTTTCTATCAGGCCGATGTTCACTGTGAAATCAGAGCCTTTTTTTATGAACTCCTTGGTGCCATCCAGCGGGTCCACCAGCCAGAAGATGCCACCTGAAATATCAGGGCATTTTCCTTCTGATTTGGCTTCCTCCCCCACCATGGGGATATGAGGTGCAATGTCAGCCAGGGCTTTTTCAATTACTTCTTCGCCGCGTCTGTCTGCTTCTGTGACCGGGGAGGCGTCATCCTTATCATAGACTGTAAAATCAGACTGATAGACATCCATTACTACGCGCCCGGCGGCAAGAATGGCAGTTTGTAGGTCAGGAAGCATTTTTTCATAAGAAACAGACATAAAAACCTCAGGAAAAAAGAGATAAATTGTTTTCGTGACTTGGCCATTGCCAAATCGTTGGATATGGTTCTGACATGATGAATTCGAATGGCAAGGAAAAAGTCTCGAAAAATGGTGATTTTTCTTGGAGTTTCTTTGAAAGATAGAGGATAGGGGCCTGATGATGGCAGATGTGGATTTAGCAGCTCTTTTGTGTTCCAGGCTTTGTCATGATCTCGTGAGCCCAGTTGGGGCAATCAATAACGGCCTTGAGATTTTGCAGGAAGAGCATGATGCGGATATGCGTGATGCTGTCGTGGACCTGATTCAGCAATCAACCAAGCAAACGGGGGATAAGTTGCAGTTTTTCAGGCTGGCATTTGGCTCGGCTGGCGGCTTTGGTATGCAGATTGATACCAGAGAAACGGAGGCTGTGTTGCGCTCTTTTCTGGATAATAACAAGGTGACATTACATTGGCATGTGCTGCGGGCAGGTCTGCCAAAAGATATTGTGAGGCTGATCCTGAACCTGGCTCTGGTGACGGGTGAAGCCATGGTGCGCGGCGGTGACCTAACAATCAGCTTTACTGAAAATGCAGGGCAGGGTGGCCTGACCATAAGGGGTGAAGGCCCGCGCATTATTATGCAGGATGTCATTGCTCAAACGATACTCGGGAAAACAGATAATAGTGGGCTAGACCCCCGCCTAGTGCCTGCTTATTTGGCACATCAGATAGCAACAGACCTTGATGGCCATATCACGCAGGATGAGATGGCTGATGGAAAGATTGGTTTCTCTTCACAGGTTCAGATCAGGGAATAATCAACAGAAGGCACATTTTAATGGAAACATGGGAAAGTTTTACAGGTTCTTAACCCTTTTTCGTCAATCTGATCACGCTAACAAAGGTTAGTATGTATACATTTTAAAGACGCCGATACCAGAGTGCAGGGGCCGCAGGCATGGATGATTTATTAAACGAATTTCTAACAGAGACAGGCGAAAGCATCGATGTAGTGGATGTGGAACTTGTCAAACTGGAACAAGACCCCAATAACAAGGAAGTGCTGGATAATATCTTCCGCCTTGTTCATACTATTAAGGGAACTTGCGGATTTCTGGGGTTACCTCGTCTGGAATCAGTGGCTCATGCATCGGAAAATGTGCTGGGTAAATTCCGGGATGGCGAGCTGCAGGTTACGGAGAGCTCTGTCACCGTTATTCTGGAAAGTCTTGATAGAATTAAGGAAATTCTGGCAGGCCTGGAAGCAACAGCAGAAGAGCCTGAAGGCGATGATGGTGAGCTGATTGGCCGACTGGATGTGATCGCTGAAGGCGGCGAAGCGGTTGTTGAGCCTGATCCTGAGCCCGACACGGTAGACGGCGAAATCATTGACCCAGTTCTGGGCCGTGCCTTGAAACCGGGCGAGGTTTCCCTTGAGGAACTTGAAGCCGCCTTTATGAATGCGCCTGGTCCCGAAGAAGCAGCAGCAGAGCCTGAGACAGCAGTTTCCTCTGGCGCACGTGATGCGGAAAGCTCCCTCTTTGACAGGTTGGGAGGGGAAGATACGATTGCTGTTGCATCTCATCTGTTGGCGCAGCGCTTAGAAGGTAAACATGCTCTTGCCAAGTTTTTTGGTGGAATCAATATAGAGCAGCGCAAAGGCAAGTTTATGGGCCTTATGCTTGCGCTTTATACAGATGACATTGATGCTGCGGATAATGTGGCGCGGCAGTTGGTCACCACAAATGGTTTTACAGATGCCAACTTCACGTCTCTTCTCGAAGATGTAAAAACTGTTCTGAAAGATTGTCAGGTTGATGCTGATACGGCTGATGAAGCCGTGATGAGCTTTGAGCTTGTGCGTGAGGGTGTGATTTCCGCCTCTAAAGCGATTGTAGCTGCTTCGCCGAATGCAAGGGGCAGTGCAGGTGCGGGGGAACAACAGGCCGCTGCTGCAGAGAATAAGCAGCACCAGAAAACCAGCCAGTCTATCCGCGTGAGTGTGGACCTGCTTGAAGACTTGATGAACATGGTTTCTGAGCTGGTGTTGACGCGAAATCAGCTTTTGCAGATTACCCGCAATATGGAAAATTCTGAGCTTGCGGTGCCGCTACAGCGTCTCAGCCAGTGCACGACAGAATTGCAGGAAAATGTGATGAAAACGCGCATGCAGCCAATCGGTAATGCATGGGCCAAGCTACCGCGTATTGTTCGTGACCTGACGGTTGAATTAAACAAAAAAATTGAACTGGATATGCGCGGGGCGGAAACAGAGCTGGACCGTCAGGTGCTTGAGCTGATTAAAGATCCGCTGACGCATATGGTGCGCAACTCTGCTGACCACGGCATTGAAACACCAGCCGAGCGTATAGCCTCTGGCAAGCCTGAAGGCGGCACGATTATCCTGAATGCTTATCATGAAGGTGGGCATATCATTACGTCTGCCATAGAGCATAAGGCGGTTCTGGATACTTGTGCGTACCTTGAAACCAGGGGTTTCAGGGTTAGCTATATCAAGCCTGATGAATTTGGTGAAGTGCATGCAAGTGATGTGGAAGCTGCTAT
>JBNKGK010000142.1:0-8193 GCA_050289785.1 Kordiimonas sp. | reverse complement strand
CCAGCTTTGCAAGACCTCCTGCCACCATAAGGGCAACAATAAACAGGCCATAAAACAGCACCAGCCACCACTGCGTGTAATACCCCAAAGCAAGGGCGGTGGATTTCACACCAATTAGGGCGTCATCCTCCTTATCCTGATGGGCATAGATGGTGTCATACCCCAGTGTCCAAAACACACAACCTGCGTATAAAATGAAGGCCACCCAATCGAGTGAACCCTGAACGGCGGCATAGCCCACAAGGGCACCCCAATTGAAGGTAAGGCCCAGCCAGGCCTGCGGCCAATAGGTGATGCGCTTCATAAAGGGATAAGCAGCCACCAACAAGAGCGAACCAAGCGACACCATGATGGCAAAGGGATTGAGCTGCACGAGAACAAGCAAACCAATAAGGCATTGAAACACCAGAAACAGCCAAGCCTGTTTAACGCTCACCTCCCCCGCCGGGATAGGGCGGGACCGCGTGCGCGCCACCGCAGCATCAAAATCCTTGTCTACAATATCATTATAGGTGCAGCCTGCCCCCCGCATAGCCAGAGCCCCAATAGCGAAAAGCAGCATATAATAGAGATGTTGTCCCGCAATGCGGCCCTCCACAGCCAGAAGCGTGGACCACCAGCACGGCCACAAAAGAAGCCAGGCCCCAACAGGCCTGTCTAACCGCGCCAGCTTCAGATAAGGCTGCCAACGAGCGGGGGCATGCCGATACACCCAACTGCCAGCGGTGGCATCTGCTGTTTCAACTATATTTTTCACCCCATTACTCATACCCGGCGTTATAGCGAGTACATCAAAAAAAGATAAGCTCTTTATAGCACCCCAAAGAAAAGGGCCAGAAAACCCGGCCCTCTCTATTCTTTATGGGTTATAATTAGAATTTATAACCAAGCGTAATGCCATAGGTACGGGGTGGAATATAAGTATAACGCACCGCACCATATGTTCCCGCCGTTTCCTCAATTCTTGTGGCCGCCAGTGTATCACCAATATTTTTCACCCAACCAGCAATTGTCCAGCGACCATCAGCCTCTTCAAACGTTAAGCGGGCGTTGAACAAATGGTAACCATCTTCAAGAGTGACGTCCCGGTGGAAAGGCGTAAAACTAACCTGACTTTTATAGGACCATTCCCCTCTCAGCGTGACAGAGCCCCAGTCTCCAACTGGTACAGCATAAGATGCGCCTGCATTGGCAGCCCATTTGGGTGTATTGGATAGCTGATTACCAGATACATCTGTAGCAACCCCAAACAATAATGCGTCAGGGAAATCTTTGTAGGTAGCATCCAGATAAGACAGGTTGAAATTCAGAGACAATCTTTCTGTGGGCACAGCGTCCATATCCAGCTCTACGCCACGAATAGTTGCTGCAGCTGCGTTCTGCACGGCCGTTGAAAAGGAGCCCGGAATTCTCGTGCTTGGCCTGGTGACGAATTGTTGCATATCCGTATAGGCCATGTGGAATACGGCGATATTAGCCCGCAACCTATCTTCCCAAAAAGCACCCTTCAAACCTGCTTCATAATTGGTTACTCTTTCCGGGCCATATGGACCCTCAGGATTGCTTATTTCAGAATAACCATTATAACCTCCCCCCTTGAAGCCTTTACTCACAGTTACATACGCCGCTACATCATCGGTCAGGTCATAAGTAAGGGCTACTTTGGGTGAGAAATTATCCCAGCTTCCGTCTTCCGGGTTATGTAAAGCCGCAGGGTACTCAATTCCTCCAAAAGTGAGAATACTCCTGCCTCTGATAGACTTTTCCTCCCGAGAATAACGGGCCCCCAGCGTCAATGTTAAGCTTTCAATAATCGGATAGCTGGCTTCACCAAAAGCGGCATAGGCATCAGTTGTATAGTCATCTGTGATGAAGTTAGAGAAATAGTCTATATAAGGAACACCGGTGGTGCCATTCTGCTTCTCAAACGCATGGAAATAATAGGCCCCAACAATCCACTCAAGCTTGCTATCACCAGTTGATGATAAAGTCAGTTCCTGCGTGAATGACCAGGTATCACGATGCTCCTGGCCAAAATAACCAACGCGCACATCGCCGCCATCCCAATCCAGAGATTCATGCCAGTCAAACTTCCGATATGACGTAAGGGACGACAAGACCATATCACTGACATTCCACTCTACTTTAGCGCTCACCCCCCAAGATTCTTTGACATTCAGATATGGGCCATCCTGATTCATCACCCTTGGATCATCTGGTAGCACACTACCCAGGGTTTCAACCAGCAAGGGTACGTCAGGTGCTCGCCTTGCATGTATCAGAGCCGGCTGGCTGTTATCCCGAGCAAAATCCAACTTTAAATCCACACGAATATCTGATGTCGGCTCATAGCGTATCAAACCACGCACACCAGCATAATCACCATTGTCCTGCGCCTTACCATCAAAAAGGTTGGGGGTATAGCCATTATGGTCCCGTGTTTTAAAAGCCACACGGGCCATTAACTTATCACCGATCAGCGGACCGCTAACATAACCTTCAGTCTCAACAAGGCTATAATTACCAAAAGAGACACGGCCACCTGCCTCAAAATCTTCTGTGGGTGCTCTGGAAATAATGTTAATCGCCCCACCGGTCGCATTTCTTCCATATAGAGTCCCCTGAGGGCCACGAAGTACTTCAACCCTGTCAACATCAAAAAAGCCCAATGCAATATCAGGGCGCTGAACAATATAAACGCTATCTTGGTGAACAGCGACGCCAGATTCAGCACCTACACTGGTTTGCTGGGCGTTAATGCCTCTCAACGACACGTTGGCCTGACCATTAATCATTTCGATATGCAGGCCAGCAGCCAAAGCTTCCAAGTCTACAATATCATGAATACCGCTTTTCTGAATGCGGTCTCCACTAAAGGCTGCAATAGACATCGGGATATCCTGCATGCTGGCTTCGCGCCGTGTGGCTGTCACCACAATCTCTTCTAAAACAAAGGCATTAGCTGTGTCAGGAGAGTCAGCCGTATTCCCCTCACCAGCCTGCATCCCCATATCAGCGCTGGAAAGGCGCACAACAACGATAGCACCTGATGGGTCTCGCTGCATTTTGAAAGCAGAACCATCCAGCATCTGGCTAAGAGCGTCTTCCACAGAATAAGCCCCGCTCAGGCCCTGGGTCGGCACACCCTTTACCTGATCAACACGGTAAATCAGTTCTTGCCCGGATTGCTGAATATAAGCATCAAGTGCTGCCTTCAGATCCCCCGCCGGAATATTAAAAGCTTTTGTGTCACCGGCCTGTGCACCAGCTTGTGCCAAAGCAACAAGGCTAGCACCCGCAACAATGCTTGCTTTTAAAGTATGAGATATTTTCGTCATGGACTTCACAGTCTTTTCCTCCCGTTTATCGGGTGGCCCCTTCCACCCTATGATACTGTATGACGAAACAGCTTCATTTTTCCGGTACGCTACTCACCAGAAATTTTTATAACAGACTGATTTTTTTCGGCTTTTAAGCCGAAACCAGAAACAAGCAACCTCGCGAAAGCCTCAACATTATCAGCCTTGAAACGCCCCCCAATAGGCATATCAGCAACCGCAGGATCAACATCCAACTGTACACCATTATAGCGGTTAAACACAGCCGCCGCTTTCAGCAGGCTTGTATTATCAAAGACAAGCAGCCCTTGCCGCCAACTCAACGCCCTTTCTACTTCAGCAAAGGCGCCCCTGCTAACCAGAACGTCCTCCAGCAGCGACTGGGCAATATCACCTCTATCCAGAATGATGGGATGCTCCGGCACGTCAGAGTCTGTTTTATTCTCCAATTGCACCTTGCCCTCCAAAACGGAAACCGTTAACTCGCCTGCTCTTTTATAAACAGCAAACTTTGTCCCCAAGACAGTGACTTTGCTATCGGCAGCATAAACAACAAAGGGGCGTCCGGGCTCACCCGCCACATCGAAAAAAGCCTCTCCCTTTTCCAGAACTATGGCTCTTTCATCCTTGCCCATATTTACGGTTAATCGCGTATCTGTATTCAGTTCCAACTTTGTGCCATCGGCCATGGGCACGGTAGCGCGCCCGCCCACTTCTGTTGCATAGTTTTTCAAAGGGCTCCACAAAGTGGCCGATAGCCCAACATACAGAATGCCTACCATTGCAGCTGCGGCCATAACCCATTTTATTATATGATGGTGGCGAGAGGACGAAACCACTCGAGCAGGCAAGCCGCCCTCGGCCACCTCTGGCGTAAGTGGCGATTTGAGCGCACCCAGCCTGTCTGCTCGCTCCCAGGCCCCTGCCAGGCGTAAAAAAGCCACCCTGTTTTCTGTGGATGCCTTCAGCCAATGGCAAAAATCAGGCTCTGCTGCCTTATACTCCTCAATATGATCCAAAGCCAAACCACTAGGGTCATGGGCATCCAGATGCGAAACCCAAACAGCAGCCTGTTCTTCTACTATCTCTCGCTGGCTTTTCTTGTACTGATTGTCAGAAGCTGTCATGTCTTCTTCTCCTCCCGAAACTCGGGGGTTACTTTGTTACCCATTTTCGCACAGCCATACAGTATGTCCGCTAAACGCCGAACACCCTTTTGCACCTGTTTTTCCACTGTATGTTCTGATATGCCCATTCTGCTGGCCGTATCTCGCTGCGATACACCATTGATTTTGCGCATCACAACAACTTCCCTACAGCGCTCAGGCAGATCATCTAACGCGTTTTGCAGGCGCCTTAGCTCTTCCCGTGCAGAGGCTTTTTCATCAGGCATGGCCTCCTCTGCCGGGGCATGAAGGGCATCGAGATCCATCACTGTTTCTATGGCCACCACGCGGGAGCGACGCACCTTATCAATAATCAAGTTACGGGCTGTCATGAACAGAAAGGCCTTGGCAAAGCGAGGCCGTTTTTTGCTCGCGGCATCAAACACCCGCACATAAACCTCTTGCCTGAGGTCTGCAATATCATCCGGCCCACGCCAGTTGCGGGCCAGAAAACGCATGAGCGCGGCTTCATACGGCAACACCGTATCAACAAACCAGGCATCTATGCTTTTTTCAGCCACCCCAGACCTCCACCAAAACGCCAGATATACTGGCCCTGAATATTATAGACGAAGCAGGTTAAAAAATCCGGTACGTGTTTTTTCATTTTTTTTCAAAAACAGAAAAAGGGCCGGAAAACCGGCCCTTTCAGATTGCTGACACGGGGTTTTAGAAGCTGTAACCCAATTTAATGCCATAGGTGAGAGGTGGTGCAAGAAAGTATGTATCGTCTCGCTCGATATGGCTGATCACTTCCTTATCGCCTAGGTTTTTCCCATATACGGTTACTATCCAGTTGCCCTCTTCTTGCTCAAAAGCCAAGCTAGCATTAAACAGCCCATGAGAAGGCATAGTCAGATCCATGTCATTAAAAGCCCGAAAATGAACACGGCTTTTATAATTATATTCGCCCCTTAATGTGGCAGACCAATCCCCAAGTGGCACCATATATTCAGCACCAACATTGAGAGACCATTCTGGTGTAGCAACAAGCTGGTTACCATCCACATCTTTTTCGGTGTTTCCATCTAGAGAGTCAGGAATGATAAGGTCTTTGTACTTACCATTGAAGTAAGCCAGTGATCCATCGAAACCAAGAGCTTCAGTTGGACGTGCCTGCCACTCAAATTCGAAGCCCTTGATAGGTGCAGAACCCGCGTTTACAATACTAATAATACTACGGTTTGTACCGTCACCATTAGGAATAGTAACAACCTGTTGAACCTGAAGGTCTGTATAATCCATATAGAAGGCTGAGAAATTTGCCTTCAAACGGTCCTCAAATAACGATGTTTTCACACCGGCTTCATAGTTGGTTACTTTTTCCGGCTTGGAAGCCTCGTCATCCAGATTGATAGCGTTGAAATTACCGGATTTGAAACCACGAGAGACAGTGGCATAGAATGTAACTTCATCACTCATATCGTAGGTAAGAGCAGCCCTTGGTGTAAATGCGCTAAAGCTTGCGCTTCGTTCATTGCTGGCTACAGCCTGATCAAACCTTGCAATATTGGTATCATTAATAAGTGATTCTTCATAAGCTGCGTCTCCAGGCACAGCAAAAACCAGACCTGTATAGGCTAGAAGACCTTTATCTTCATAGCTATACCGTGCCCCTAGGGTAAGTGTCATCTTATCAGTCAAATCATAACTGACCTCCCCAAAAATACCATATGCATCATTTTGCGCGGGTGTTGTGCCAAGCACAAAAGTGATGGGGATGGGAGGCAAAGGAAGGATAGCATCTTCCAAGGTCTCATTTGTGAAATATGATGCACCAATCAGCCATTCCAGCCTATCTCCAGAATAACTTAGGTTAAGTTCTTGAGAAAATTGCTTGAAATTACGGAACTCGTCCCAAGAGCGAATATTATCTGAAGTCTTGTCAACATCGATAACAAGCCTCCAGTCCATTTCTTTATAGCCGGTCAAAGAGGTAAATGCTAGGCCATCACTAACCTGCCATTCGGCACGCGCCTTAACACCCCAAGACGTAACCCTGTTCATCTCACCGGCACCACCAGCAACAGCACGTCCCTCAGGCAAGGTAATACCAAAAGCTGTTTCGGCACCAACAGGCACATCATTTCTTCGACGTAATATCCCAGCTGTACGGCTGTCATCACGGGTATATTCTCCCGTTACGTCCAAACGAAAATCATCAGACAGTTCAAAACGCAGCTTACCGCGTAATGCTACATATTTAGCGTCATCCAGCGTATCGCCCGTTTCCACATTTGGTGTGTAACCATTTCGGTTCACAACTCTGGCAGCCACACGCCCAAGCACTTTGTCACCAACCAGCGGACCACTCATATAGCCTTCACTATCTACAAGCCCATAATTGCCGAAATTCACTTTCATGCCCATGGAAGGCTCAGTAGTAGGTGCTTTTGTAATAATATTGATAGCACCACCGGTTGCATTTCTTCCATATAGAGTGCCCTGAGGCCCTCTCAAAACCTCAATCCGCTCCACATCAAAGAAGGACCGTGTAATCAGGTGAGAAGCCGCCTGATACACACCATCCAGGTGCATAGCGACACCAGACTCCAGCATAGGGTCGAGGCGATCATTCGCCCCAATACCACGCAGGGTCACAAGGCCCTGGTTCCGGTTATCACTAATATGAAGGCCTGCCACTAACTGCGCCAAATCTTCCACATTATCGATGCCGCTTTTCTCCAAACGTTGTCCACTGAAGGCGCTAATGGAAGCAGGAATATCAGTCAGGTTCTGCTCACGTTTCTGGGCCGTAACAACAATTTCTTCCAGAACGAATGATACTTCTTCAGCGGCATTATCAGCACCATTGGCGCCAGACATATTGTTATAATCCGCCATGGACGATTTTCTGGAAGCATCTTCCTGAATCACCAGTGTGTTGTTCCCGCGAATTTCGTAATTCAAGCCATTGTTGTTCAGAAGTTTATCCAGCACTTGCTCTGCCGCAAATGTGCCCTTTACTGATGCCACTGTTTTACCGCTGGTATATTCAGCGGGCGCCACAACAACATATTTGGACTGTTTGGAAAATGTAATGAGGGCTGAAGAAAGTGTACCTGATGGAATATCATAAGCAGAGCTGATCGTTAAATCCTGGCCATAAGCCTCACTTGCCAAAGATGGCATCGCCGCCGCTAAAATACCCACTGCAGAGATTGTTCCCATCAACTGCATCTTTATCATTCCTCCAATCGTAACCCTGAAATCTTTTTGCATTTGGTTTCTCCCCTTTTTTCATGCTCCATGCTGAAACGCATGCAGAGAAAAGACGAGGCACCTAAGCAAAGCACGACAAAAAAACTTCCTGAATTAAAGCTAAGGCCGTGAAGTTAATATTATCTTGCCAGATGAATCCTGCGACACAGTAATCTCCATATTCTCGCTCAGAGATGTCACCATCTGATCAATCTGGTCTGTGTGAAATGCAGCCAAAACTTTAAGACCCTTCAGCTTTTCTTCCCCAATCACAATCCGTGTACGGGAGTATCTGTTAGCGTCTGCAATGACATGACTTAAAGGCGCATTGTCATAGAAGAGCACACCATCCCGCCAGGCCCCGGCAGCGCTTGCATCAACTTTCTGCACCATACCCAGACCAGTAGCAGCATGCGCTGATATTTTTTCTCCCCCTGCTAACAACCGCGTCGGCTTGTCTTGTGCAGGGTCGCCCGCCCTATTCTGTG
>JBNKGK010000141.1:0-8220 GCA_050289785.1 Kordiimonas sp. | reverse complement strand
AACTTTTGATGCAAGGCCACAGCCTGAGCATAGGGGGCCACCTTATCCAGCTCGCCATGTAATGTAAGAATAGGGGGAAGGCCTTTCCTCACATACTGAATGGGGGAAACCCGTTCTGCTATAGCCTTACTCTCAAGCTGCCCGCCAAGCCACTGCAAGGCAAAGGCCTTCATATTGGGCCCGTCAAGCAGGCCAGCCATATCAGCGATGCCTGACCAGTTAATGATGGCTGCAACCTCAAGCTCCGGCAACACTGCCGCACTTGTAGCCTCTGTATAGTTTGCATTGGTCAGCGGCTTGCCCTGCCTGCCCGGACACCGATGATCAAGCCCTGCACTTGCTGGTGCCATGCCTGCAATCAGCGCCAGATATCCCCCGGCTGACCGGCCGGAGAGAATGATATGATCAGGGTCAAAGCCATAGTCTGCACTATGCCGCTTGACCCACCAGATGGCACAGCGGGCATCTTCCACCGCCGCAGGAGCCAGCGCCTGTTTAGCCAAGCGATACTCCACCGCCACAGCAGCCCAGCCATTACTCAGATAAGGCAGCAGATGCAGTGTAATCTCTTCCTTGCTGCCCACCACCAGCCCGCCACCATGGAAATACACAATGGTCGGCACCGATGCCTTCTGGCCGTACAGACCCCATTTATCAATATTTTCCTTCGGGGCGTATATGTCCAACGTCAGCTCAACACCATCTGCCACCTGATAAACCACATCCGGTTTGATGGCATGGGTGGCAGACACATCAACCATGGCCGGTGCCATCTCGGCAAAAGCCGTTCTACTCAGGAACAGGCCCAGCAGCACAAAGAGGATGCGCAGACATCTTATTACAACACTTGGCGTCATTGCGTCACATCTCCTCACGGTGTGTACCAAATGGGTGAGGTGTAGGCACGTTCCTGGATCACCATGGGCACCTCGGATGGAATATCTTTCAGGCCGAAGTATTTGACGTCATAGGCTGTCCAGCGCGGGGTGGGGATTTCGAGAACGCGAACATAATAGAAGGCCAGTTCGTCGGCCTTGAAATCAGGGTCAACCCATACCGTGGCGAGTTCCGTAGCACCAATAGTGTTGGTGTAACTTGCGTCTGCCACATTGACTGTGCTGCCAACTTTTTTCGTTTTATTGCCCTTGTCTCTCCGGCCATCTGACAGAGCCACATTATAAATTTTTTCATGCAGCTCACCGTCAGCAGAACGCCAGCCTTTGATCACCTGTGCACGGTCAAGATTAGCCCCATCAGCATCTTTCACCGCGCGGATGAGGAAGGAAGGGGCTTTACCTGTGGAGGCCGCTGTAAGATCACCGCCCATGGGCACGCCGCCTGCATAACCTGTCTTGGCAAGGTCAGGCCTGAACGCATCCTCTTTACCATAATTCCATCCACCGAAAAAACGCACAGTCATGCGCGGCCCTGTGGTGGCATATGTCTCTCGCCGTTTCATGGCCTCAAACAGGCTTTCCCGCGTGTTCTCCTCCGCCCAGACAGCAGCATAACCTGAAGCAGACCTCAACCCTGCCGGGGTTTCCACATTATAGGGCGCATCGGCGGCGATGGCTCTGTCTGGCCTTGGCTCTTTTATCCAAAAATTATTTTCAGCCGCAGCGGCCAAGGCTGTATGGCTGTCCGTGCTGCCAATCATACCAAACTTGAAGGGATTAACACCTAACCTCACCTGATGAGCCAGACCCAACTTCAGAGCTGAACGCGCATAACTGAATTGTTCTTGCTGCTTATCCGCAGGTGCCAGCATGGTCTCACGGGTCCAGCCCTGTTTTATCTCGTAATCCGCGAAACTATCCTGCTGCGAAAGCACGGGGTGCGTTTCACTCGTCCCTTTAGTTTGCGTGACCTCGAATAATGGCTCAAAGCGGCTACGCACCTGCGCATATTCTCTGGTCAATTTTTCGCCCTGTAGTGTGACAGGGGCGAACATATATCCCATGCTTAAGTTACCGTTATGGGGAATAGCGATCACCTCTCCCCCTGTCTTTTCCTGATAGGCAATAAGATAAGACCAAAGATTTTCCGGGTCATTGCCATCCAGGGCTGAAAAAGGCAAAACCTGATTGGTTTTATCCGGCCCGTCTTTGAAAATAACCACACGATGTAAATTACTGCCTGTTACCCCGCCGGATGATGTCCATTCATAGCCGGTAAGGGCCGTAAACTGACCAGGCTGATTATATGTCTCCGCAGCAGCCACAACTGATTGCCATACAGATTGACGATATCCTTTATCCTGAACAGGGTTAGCCACCAGCACAGAGGTATATGCAAGAACATCGCTATAGGAAATCTGCGAATTCCGGCGGAATTTTTGCCATTTTTTGAATAGGATTTTCCCACTATCTGTCCCCAGCAACACCTTATCTTTTTCGGCCAAACTTGCGATTACACCCAAATTTTCTGCATGGTCTGCCACAACCAGAAAATCCAGAGGTCGTTTTAAACGGGCCTCAAGACCATTATGGGAGGTGACAGTTTCTCCGCAGGCAAACCGGTAAGCCACATCTGGCCCCAGCTTGTTATTATAACCAATCAGCTTTGCGCCATAGCTCCACAGGTTAGAATCCAGCGATAGGTTGGTATGTAAATGCGTATCCCCGAAATAGACATTCCGAGGATAGCTATTCCCCACATAGGGGGAATAGCTATCTTCCGCAGCCACCGTGGCGGACAGCATAATTGCTGCCAGCCCACATCCTTTTATTGGGTTCTTCATGGCCATATCCTCGCTGTTTTCTTATTGTTAGACATTAGAAGATGGAAGGCGTACCAGCTCGCTTTTGTGTCACCCTCCCCCTAGTGGTAATAGGACATACAGCCGGGCTCTACTTTGCCCAGCATGCCTGGGCCCCATTCCTTGCCACCCAGCCAGAACTCCTTTCTGGCCTGACAGTTAATCACCACAGGCAGGCGTTCGTTTACAGCCACCTTCCAGGCCCGTTTCAGTGCTGGCATCATCTCTTCCGGGCGGGTGACATATTCCCCCCTGCCCCCAAGGGCCTCAGCAATTTTGTGATATTGCAGATTTTCCTGAAACAGGTGCACGTGCGTTAGACGTGGCTGTTTGGCATACCCCGCCCATGTGCCCCAGGCATTGTTGTTATAAACAATGATGATTGCCGGGATGCGGTATTTGGCCAGTGTTTCAATTTCAAAACCGGAATAGGCAAAACCGGCATCCCCCGTGACAGCAACCACAGGCCCACCCTGATAAGGTTTCTGCGGCCCCACACCCAGGTCAACAGCAATACCCGCCCCAAAGGCATAGCCGATATCCGGCCCAATAGAACCATATTGATAGGCCCCGTTACAGATTTGCCCCGGCCTAAAAGCACGTAAGCGACGCCTTGTATAGCGCGCAATGCCAAAACCACCAGAAACCACAGTTACCTGCTCTTTAGCGATGTCACCGTTGTAGAGGAAATTACCAAGCTCAGTGGCGATAACAGCAGGATGAACCGCATCAGTGTAGGAAAGGCCCTTTTTATAATGGGCATCATTTTCGGCCTCAAAAGCCTGCCGTGCAGCCGCTACTTCCGCCACCCAGAAGCTGAAGTCCATCTTAGGCATTTTTTCATACAGCACTTCAAGCGCGGCTTTTTCATTTGCCACAATGCCAAGGTCAATAGGCAGATTCCGGCCAATATCGGCAGGGTTGGGGTCTATCCGCACATACTGGCAATCAATATCAAACGGGTATTCCCCAACGGTGGGCATACAATATTGGCCAATCAGAATGGCCAGATCAACACTGCCAATGGCATCTGGCGCTGTGCTCGCAGAAAGGGGGTGCCCATCAGAGAAATGGCCCCGGCTTGGCCCCGCCTCACAAACCGGGATATTGCCCCGCTCTGCAACCTTACGCAAAATATCCCAGGCTTTGCTGTAGAAAACACCCATATTCGCCACAATCATGGGGCGCTTGGCTTTCTTCAGCATATCGATCAGTTTATCGATATCTTTCGGGTCCGGGTGCAACACAGATTCCGTGCGGTATTTTGATTTATCGTAATAGCCTGTCAGGTCAAATTCACTATCCACTGTGGAAGAACGGCCGACAGCCTCTTCCACGAAATCCAGATGCACAGGCCCCGGCACCCCTGTTTTGAGCTGCCGGAACGCATAGCCTGCATATTCATGCACCCGATCGTTCGCGATAATGCGCTTGCCGTATTTTTTCATGCCTTCCGTTGTTGGCTGTTGTTGGCCAGATTGCAGCCATTTTTCCGTATCTTCATGAGCGAGGGTCACGTTGCTCGCGAGCACCAACAAGGGGGACCTTGCGGCATTCGCACTGGCAATGGCGCAAATCATATTGGTGAAACCTGGCCCCTCCGTGCCGGAAGCTGCAGCCACTTCCCCTGTAACACGGCAAAAAGCATCTGCCGCAGAACACATGGGCCCTTCTGTGCGCCCGCCATAGGTGGGGATGCCCGCATTCGCCATAGCTGAAACGATGGAATAATTGCCAGGGCAACAAAAGAGCGCCGCCAGCCCTTCATCCTTACAGGCCTTGGCAAATATCTCTGCGCCTTGTGCCGGAAACTGAAATTCCTTCAGGGGCGCATCCTTGAATATTTTATGCTCTTTGGTGCGGGTAATGGGGGGCTCTTTTGCCTCGTTACCCTCTTTAGCCTGAGCGCCGCCTGCTATCAGGTTAGAGGCCGCCCCTGCAGTACCCGCAGCTACAGCCACATTCCTGATGAAATTCCTGCGAGTTAGCGCTGAAGTTCCCTCTGTCGTGTTTTTTTTACGCATAGCCTGTTCCTATCAATTTACAGTCTTCACATTCGTTGATTATGTATCAGCTCTTACCATTCAGACCGGTACAGGAAGGCTTTCCCTTCCGGGTCAATTTTCTCTGGAAGCTGGACAAGTTCAAATATGATGCCGCCCGTCTTCTCAGGGCTCAGGTAGGCAATACCTCCGCCTCCCATGAATCTATCCTCCTGAATAACGTCAATACCTTTGCCCCCAAATTGTTTAATCGTGTGATCAAGATTCTTCACATTAAACGCAAAATGATGCAGCCCCTCTCCTTTAGCATCCAGGAAATCCTTATGAACCGTATCCCCGCCTGCATACTCAATGAGCTCTAACTGCATACCGTTTATATCTGCAAAAGCCAGGTTCACCTGATACGCTACTCTTTCACCATATTTTTTGGCTGCTGGATGGTCAGCAGTTACACGTACAAACGGACCAAAGCCAAGAACTGATAGGTTTTTAACCGTTGCATCCAAATCTTCTACGACAATTCCAATTTGCTTGACTGTTGCCTCTTCTGGAGAGAGAAGGTTTGTGCCAACCACCTCGTTCGAACTATTTGTCATACTGTCCGGGTTCGCAATGGTCTCCCTTGCGAATATGGGCATCAACACGGCAATAATTATCGTGAAATATATGCTATATTTAATCATCTTTGGTGTTTTGAAAAAACACATCATGATAAAATCAGTCCTCTTCTCATTCCTGTTGTTCCATTTCTCTTTCGAGTAACCAGACACTCATTATTCAAGACCCCCTCTTGCCGCCTAAATATCTGATATAATTAACGATATGCCAGATGCGTTCATCTGATATACGACCGTTAAAAGACTCCATATCCCGCTCTGTTCTGCCATTTTTGATCACGTCAAAAATATCCCCGTCGCGGCTACCATAGGTCCACTGATCATCTGTCAGGTTGGCTGGGTGGGTTTTTAAAAACTCCCGCATTTGCGTATCACCTTTACCATCCACACCGTGGCAGATAGCACAGGAGCGAGCAAAGAGCTGCTTGCCCCGCCTGACGCTACCACGGGAGAAAGCCACAGGGTTTTCAAGAACCTCTTTTTCCGGGGCCGCAGCAACACTCTTGCCGCCCTTAAGGCCACGAATATAAACAATCAGCTGCCATATCTGGTCATCTTCTAATATGCCATCAAAGGCCATCATACCATTTTCCGTGCCGTTTTTAATGGTATTGAACAGGGCTTTATCTGTCTCTCCATGACGAAACTCACCAGTGGAAAAATCTGTCGGCTTCACCACGAACCCTGCGGCAGCGTCGGTATTGCCTTTCCCGTCTTTGCCATGGCAGGTGATGCACATGGTGTTATAAACTGGGGCGGCTTCCGCACGCACCTCATCAGTATAGGCAAAAGGGTTGCCACCCTCTCCCGCCTGAGCGCTACTTACTGCCCCCATAAAAGCCATAACCACAGAAAAGCCTGCTATCCAGCCCACTCGCATACCGTTACTCCAGTTTCTGTCTCGACAGTATATTTTTCCCTCTGACACAATAACGCGTGAGAAGGAAAAACCCGCTATCCTGCTTTAGCATTATACGAAAAAAGTTAAGCCCTTCCTTATTGCGGCAGAGAAAAAACCCATATTGTCGGGCTAGTTGTTGTCGGGTTTTTAATTTCCGGGGCCGAAAATTTATCATGCCTCCCAAACCCGTCACCACTGCCTGTGGTGATGGCAATATATTGTTTACCATCCACCATGAAACTGATGGGTGCGGCCCCTGGCACATCACTCAGGCGGGTTTGCCACAAAAGCTGACCACTATCTGCCTGATAGGCTTTGAAGTTTCGATCAAGGAAACCGGCGAAGACCACATCTCCCGCCGTTGCCAGAACACCCGAGGTTGGCACGGCGCGCTGCCGTTCTTTCCACAGGGGTTTCCCTGTTTTCAGATCAAGCGCCCATATACCACCAAAAAGCCCATCACTATCAGGCCTTGGATATGCCTTATAACCCGACCCGCCGAAGGTAAAATCACCGGGCTTTGGCGGCGTGCGAACCTTCATGCAATTTTCAAAGAAGGGAATGTAAAGGATGGATGTTTTTTCAATCAGCGCTGTTGGTGTCCAGTTCCGAACACCGTGCTCGGAAGGACAAACCAGCTTGGCTGTACCAGGTTCCGGAATGGCATCAGGCGAATATGTCTTTTCCCCCGTTTCCGGGTCAATGGACGTCACAACGTTCTGCAGCCCCATATCCAGGGAAAACAGGTATTTCCCGTTATCACTGGCCATGGCATCAAAAATACCCTGCTTGCCACTGGTCACCACAACCCGTTTCATTTTTCCATCAACAGGCAGAGACGTTACAGTGCGCTCAAACGCCCAGTCATAGCTCCACATATCGTTGGCCATATGCTGATAATGCCAGACAATTTTACCTGTATCAGGGTCAAGAGCCAAAGTGGTATCTGCATATAATTGTGCATTACTGGTTGCCCCCGGTGCCAACTTCCTTGTTAATTCAGAGATATAATTCTGACCGGTACCGAAAAGGGCCAGGCCTGTTTCCGGGTCATAGCCTCCTGGTGTCCAGATGCTGGCTCCTGTGCGTTTCTCCGCTTCAATATTATTCCAGCTATCGCCGCCGGGTTCGCCCGGCAAAGCAATTGTCTGCCGCCTCCAGAGCTCATTTCCTGTTTTGGCATCAAGGGCAATCACGAAGTTGTGTCCCATTTCAGTGCTGCCTGTTGAAGTGCCCAGCATGATTTTGCCTTCAGCAACCATTGTGCCGCCGGAAAACCGCATTTCTGTTGGGTTCAGAATATCTTTATCCCAAACCACTTCACCCGTTTTCATATTCAAGGCAACAATATTGCCATCATCCGTGGGGAAAATAACCAGATGATCATAGAGAGAGATAGAGCGCAGGCTGTACCGGCTGGTGGCCCCTGACCATTTTCTATCATGATGCCACAGCAGGTTGCCGCGCTTGGCATCAAAGGCATAAAGGATATCCCCAGCCCCCCACATAAACATAACGCCGTCATGCACAAGGGGCGTTACAATGCTGCGGCCGGGCGGCATGGTCCAGCTCCATACCAGCCGGAGGTTTTCCACATTCTTTTTGCTAATCTGCTTGAGAGGGCTAAACCCCTGAGCATCATAGGTGCGCCTCCAGGTGAGCCAGTCTTCCGCCGGTGGCTGCACCAGCATATCATCCGTTACTGCTGATATTGTCTCAAGTGGATTAGGCTCCGGTTCGGGCGGTGGCGGAGTTGCTATTTTCTCTTCTTCAAGCGCACCCGAAGCTGGCAGCGGCAATATTATTTTTGAGAGATTAAAGCGGTCCGCAGGCATGGAATCCCCCTCTGCCAGCACCCCCATATTATTAAGGAGGTAAGCCAAAATCTGATTATACTGCTCATGGCTAAAACGCCCAGGCATCCCTGGCGGCATTGTCTGG
>JBNKGK010000140.1:0-8316 GCA_050289785.1 Kordiimonas sp. | reverse complement strand
AAGGGGCCGGAAAGTCGGCCCCTTGATATTCCGTTAAAACTCGTATCCAACCGTTATCCCGTAGGTGCGGGGTGGGAAGTAACTTGACGCCAGACGACTGCCCGTGAGCCCACTCAGGAATTCAGTTCTCATAGAGGAGGCCAGTACATCACCGAGGTTTTTACCCCAGAGCGAGATACGCCATTTGCCATCACTTTCTTCGAATGTAAGGCTGGCATTTACCATGCTGAAGCCATCCTGTGATGCGAGATCATTTTCAAAGGCATCATAGAACATTTTGCCTCTGTAGGAATATTCCCCACGCAGCGTAGCATTACCCCAATCACCAACAGGCATCGTATAATTAGCGCCAATGTTGGTGGACCATTTTGGGGCTTCAGGTAAGGTGTTGCCTGTTGCTTCTACAAGTAAGCCAAAGTGGGGTACATTCTCGTATCTATCAAAGGATGCATCAAGATAGGCCACATTTCCATCAATGGAGAAATTAGCAGAGATGTTTGCCTGAAAATCGGCTTCCAGCCCTTTGACTGTAGCTTCCGCAGCATTGGTGATTGGGAAAGTGGAAACGCCACCAGGCCCTATCACCAAGGTATTGAGCTGCAGGTCTTTATAATCCATGTAAAAGACAGAGATATTGGCTTGTAGCTTGTTATCCAGCAGAGTTGTTTTCACACCGGCTTCATAGTTGGTGATTTTTTCAGGGTTAAACCCTTGCCCGTTAAAGGTATCTGCGGAAAACCCGCCAGATTTAAAGCCTTTGCCAACTGTGAGATAAGCGCTGATATCGTCGCTAGCTTCGTAGGTGATGGCTACCTTTGGTGTGAAACTCCCCCAGCTGTTTCTGAAGGGGCCAATAACACTGGTTGACCCAAAAATGGTGGACGTGCCATCAAAGCTGCGTTTTTCATAGGAATAGCGGGCACCTAAGGTAAGGGTCAGTTTTTCCATCAGTTTATAGCTGGCTTCCCCGAAGATACCATAGGCATCGGTTCCTCGGTCATGTGCGCCGATAAAGATTGTATTGAGAAGGAATAGCGAGACGGGATTATAGGTAACATCGTCACCGTGGAAGTAGAAACCGCCCAGCACCCAATTCAGATCAGCTTCCCCTGCGGATGCAAGAATTAGCTCCTGGCTGAACTGTTCTGAATCTCTGGTGCTCAAGTTTTGCAAAACAGCCCCGTCTCCACCGTCCCCGTCAAAGTTGTTGAAATAATGAAATTCCCGGTAAGCAGTGGTTGATGAAAGGGTCAGATCGGTGAAATCCCAGTCCAGCGTTGCACTGACACCCCAGGCTTTTGCTCCCCTGTCTGTCGTGCCGTTCAAGCTGACAACACGGCCTGTAGGAAAGGGTGCACCGTTTATTTCGGTCGGCGTTGGGGTGCCGAGGTGGCCCCGCCTGCTGATAATAACGGCGCGATTATCATCCTGGCCATAATCGGCAGAGATGTTCAACGTGACATTATCGGCCAGAGTATAAAGAATTTTGCCTCGGATGCCGGTGAAGTCAGCATCATCCAGGGCATCGCCATTGAAAAGGTTAGGGGTGAAGCCATCATGCTGAAGCGTTTTGACGGCGACCCTGGCAAGCAATTTGTCACCAATCAGGGGACCGCTTACATAGCCTTCAGCTTCAACCCGGTTATAGTTGCCAAAGGATGCAAAACCACCGGTTTCAAATTCGTCTGTCGGTGATTTTGTAATGACATTCAAGGTGCCACCGGTAGCATTTCTTCCATAAAGTGTGCCTTGTGGGCCTCTAAGAACCTCAATTCGATCCACATCAAAGAAAGACATGCCCCGATCAGCCCGTTCATCAATATAAACGCCATCGCGGTGGAAGGCGACACCATCTTCAATAAAGTTATTGGAGATCCCCCGAATGGTTAGCTTAAGTTCCCCATCCAGTGAACCGACGGTAAGCCCTGCTGCCAGGAAGGGTAGATCCTCGATAGTATCGATACCACTATCTTTTAACCTTTCCCCGCTGAAGGCAGCAATTGAAATAGGAATATCCTTCATGCTGGCTTGTCGTCTTGTGGCTGTCACAATGATTTCTTCGAGGACGAAGGAAACATCTTCATCCGCGCTATTATCTGCTGCGCTATCGGTTCCTAATGTGGCAGAGTATTTGTCACCCTCATGGACAACAAAGGTATTGTCATCAGTGCGGCGCACAGCAAGCCCTGTGTTGCCAAGCAGCATGTGAAGCGCCTGTTCCGGCAGGTAACTGCCGCTTACGCCGCCGCTTTTCATCTGTTTCACCAGATCATGGGAATAGAGGATTTGCAGGTCTGTCTGGTCGGCGAAAGCACGCAGGGCCTGGCCCAGAGGCTGGGCTGTTATGTTCAGGCTATAGGCCTGATCATCGGCGGCGAGTGCCGCAGGTATGGTTGCTGTTGCAATACCAGCCATAAGCGCAATGCAGGATACTCGGGTTTTCCATGTGGTCATGAGTTTCTCCCTCCTTGATTTTGCCCTCCCCCTGAAGGGCTTTCAAGCAGGAAGACGCCACCTTTGTGGAAACCCCCTAAAAATATTTTTGGAAACCCACCATGGCTGGCTGCAAATGGCAATTTTCTTAGCTTCCGGTACTCATGTACCTTTGAGTACACTGCGTTACGGTTCTCGAAAATAGCCATTTTCGCACAGTCCTGGTGAATTTCCGGGTGGATGAACATGGCTCAGGAAGCTCTGCGAGACATGATAATGGCCCCATCTTTGCGGCTGATTTGAACGGGTAGCGCCACTTCAAGGGCGGAGAAAAGAGAGTCCACATGCCCGATTTTGAACACGCCCCCAGCCGTGAGGGCGGAAATATCCTCATCCTCAATGATAATTTTTTCCGGGATATAAGGCTGTATTTCCTCCGCAATGGCTGCCAGTCTCTTGCCATCCAGAATGATCTTGCCCTGTCGCCATAATGTTTCTCGTTTGATCGCCGTTGTTTCCAGCTCTGTGATCAGTGTTTCCCCCGCTCCATAGCTGATCTGCTCACCGGCAGAGAGTAAGTTGCTCTGGCCACTTGATTTTTCAGAGTCCGGGCTCACTTTCACCTTGCCGTCAGTGACCGTGACACGAATATTCCCCGCTCGCTGACGGATATTAAACGCGGTTCCTACGGCTTGAACAGTGCTTTCCTGCACGTTGACAATGAACGGTCTGCTCTCGTCCTTGGCCACATCAAAATAGGCTTCGCCGCTCGCCAGTTCCAAAGTGCGCGTTCGCGGCGACAGAGAGGCACGCAGCTCTGACGCTGTGTTGAGCGTGATGGTCGATCCGTCTGCCAGTTTGATGATCCGCTGTTCGCCAACAGCTGTTTGATAGATATCCGGGCCTGCGAAGGGGTTATAGCCTTCCTTCCAGGCCCAGTAGCCTGAAACCATAAGGAGCAGGCTGGCTGCGATAGCCATAAGCCGGGGCATGATGGCCGGGTTTTGGGCTTTTTCCTGGCTGCGGCGATGGTCGCTCATCATCTCCTGACACTCAGCCAGGGCGGCATCAAACGCTTCTGTTGAGGGGCCTTTGCCATATTTCACCTGATGGGAAATGTCGGCCGTATCGCGGCTCAGGCTTTCCATATCCTCAAAGGCGGCTTTATGGTCTGGGGCGCTTTCAAGCCATCGGTTGAACGCGTCTTTTGTGTTTGTGTCCGCCATATCATTGCTGAGCCGCGCCATCCAGTTGGCGGCTTCATCAAGAACAGTATTTGAATAGCTGGGGTGGATCATCTTATTCATCTTTTCCCCCTCCGTTGTGGGGTTTTTGCCGGCCTGCCAAGGGAATAACTTTGGCACTGGTGGAGCCCGCTTCCTGTTCGCGTAACATCTTTTTTCTGCAATCTGCCATGCCTCGGGCGATATGGTTTTCCAGTGTACTGATCGTAATGCCCATAATCTTGCTCGCCTCTGCATAGGAAAGGTTCATGATTTTGATGAAAATAATGGCTTGCCGCACTTTTGGGGTGAGCCCTGCTATAACCTGTTCTAACGCGATAAGGTCTTGCTGGTGCTCTGTTTTCTGTTCCGGGTTGGGGCCCCCGCTCGTGACATCAAGGGCGGTGATATCATCACTGCCTTCTATCAGGTCTTTTTGCTGACGGCGCAGTTTATCCCTCGCCACATTGCTTGCCACGCGTACCAGATAGGCCTCGGGGTTTTTCACTTCTTCCCAGTTTTCAACTTTATGGGCCTTGAGAAAGGTTTCTTGCACCATATCCTCCACATCTTCTCTCTGGAAGACGCGTTTCTTCAGAAAGGCGCGTATGTTTGTTTCATAGCGCCTGAAAAGCCCGGCAATCTGGTGTGATGTGCCTTTACGTTCCATCCGTGCGATTGTCCTTCCCGTGCCGTATCATACCGTTTTTTCATGCCTGGGAAAACAGGCAGAAATCCGCGAAAACGCACCTCCGCAATGAAGAAGACGCCAGTTTGGCAGGAACCCCCTAATTTTTTATTGAAAAAGCGGATTTAATGAGTGTGCTTTACAAAAATCAGGCTCAGCCATAGAATGAAGGTGAGAAAGGCCGAAGCTCAAGGTGTGAGTAAGGGGCCTTTCAGGAAGCATAATGTCACGCATTCTGAACATTTTTTTGGAGAATGAGCGAGCGCTCAAAAGCTTTCTCTCACGGTTTTTACACCGTGGGCAGGATATCGATGATGTTGCCCAGGAAACCTTCATAAAAGCTTTTGCTGTGGAAGCGAAAGACGAGGAAGTGAGAGCCCCAAAAGCCTTCCTATTCCGCATCGCCAAGAACCTTGCCCTGAACGAAATTGCAAAAAAATCGTACACGACGACAGATTATATAGAGGATTCTGGTGGCTCAGATGTCTTACCTGGTGAAAACCAGGTGCAATTGGACGACCAAGTGGAAGCACGCCAGAAATTAGCTGCCTTTTCCCGAGCAGTGGCCACCTTGCCGCCGCAGTGCAGGCGCGTGTTTGTGCTGAGGAAAATGAAGGGGCTTTCTCATGCCGAGATAGCCGGGCAGCTTGGCATTGCTGTAAGTACCGTTGAAAAGCATGTTGCGGCAGGGCTTTTGAAGTGCAGCGACTGTTTGCAGGCTGAAGGCTATGATATGGCCTCCTTTGGTAAACAGGCTGCTAAGACTATCAAGATCAAGCATACACGGAAAGAGCAGGTGTATGATGAGTGAAACGGATAAAATTGTGAAATTCCCGGACAGGAAAGTCATCGATGCCGAAGCGGTGGCATGGGTGGCCAGGCTGGATGGTGATGCCATGACAGACGAAGATCATGCAGCGCTGCAGGTTTGGAAAGCCCAGAGCCCACAGCACAAAGAAACGCTGGAGCGCCTTTCCGGTCTGTGGGGTGATATGGACCTTCTGAGCCAGCTGGAAGCCGAAGAGGTTGATTTGCAGGAGACGGTTTCTGTGCCAGAAAAAATCGCACTCTTATCCCGTTATCAACCAGTGAAGGCTTTTGCCCTGGCGGCTTCTCTCGCCTTGGCTGTGATTGGTGCCTATCTATACATTTCATCGCCTTTTGGCGTTGCGGAATCCCAGGTGTACAGCACGGGTGTGGGGGGGCAGCGCATGGTTGATCTGGCTGATGGCTCGAGCGTGCTTTTGAACACGGATAGCCAGGTGGAAGTGCGCTATAGCGGTTCCGCCAGATCCTTGCGGTTGGTGCGTGGTGAAGCCTATTTTGATGTGGCCCCAGAGGCGCACAGGCCCTTTTCTGTCTATGCGGGTGATGGCCTTGTCGAGGCCATTGGCACGGCCTTCACGGTTTACCTGAATGATAGAAATATTGAGGTGACGGTGACAGAAGGGGAGGTGGCGCTCGCATCGCTTGTTCCCGCTGAGGAAAAGGGCAAAGCTGCCAAGCCTGATGCCCTGGCCAAGGTGAAGGCTGGTGGATATGCCGTCTTCAACCAGAAACTTGAAAGGCTGGAAACGCTGGCGACAAAAGACCTGAACAGAAAGCTTTCCTGGCGGGAAGGCGTGCTCTTTTTTGCGGGTGATCCCCTTGCCAAAGTGGTGGAGGATATCAGCCGTTATACTGACCTTGATATCAGTATTGAAGATGAAGCCATTCGTGCCATGCGTATTGGGGGCTATTTCAAGGTGGGGGATGTGGACGCCATGTTTGAGGCGCTCGAGACCAGCTTTGGTGTGCATGTGGAAAGGACGGGAGGCAACAGGGTGCTTTTAACCAAAGCATCCTGAGAAGCTTGTCTAACGTTAGCCCTAATTCGTCATTCCAGACAGCTCAATTTACCATCCAAATCTAATCCCAGCTTATGCTGGGACAAGAATTTGGGTTAAATTGGCTTCTGGAATGACACGATAAATATTAGAATTTAACCCTTTATGGGTGACGTTCTTATTTATACCCTTTCAAAAAAATCCAAAAAAAATTATTTTTCTTA
Source organism: Kordiimonas sp. (assembly GCA_050289785.1). GTDB lineage: Bacteria > Pseudomonadota > Alphaproteobacteria > Sphingomonadales > Kordiimonadaceae > Kordiimonas. Next base: position 1,922 of record JBNKGK010000140.1, on the reverse strand, counting down.
TAGCGGGTTTGCATCGCTCGCCGGTCATACCGTATGAGGCCGGTGAGAAAGCGGCGGTAAAACGCCGCCAAACCGGAAGAGGGGAAGGGGATTATTCTGAAACAGCTAATCACAGGATCGGTTCTGATCTCATGCATGGGGGGCTTTATGCCCTGTTATGCAGATGGGGCCGAGCCACAATATACCTTGATGATTAGCTCTGCAAAGCTGGGGGCTTCCCTGGAAGCACTGGCTGAGCAAACAGGATTACAGCTTCTTTTCCCTTATGACCTGGCGGAGACAGAGGGCATCCAGCCCTTGAATGGTGAATATAGCGCCTATGAAGCACTCACCATTATGCTGGAAGGCACTGGCTTTTCCTTCGGCCTCACAGATCGGGGGGTGATTACCATATCACCTTTCGTTGGTAATGGGCTGAACGAGGAGGAAGCCATGCGGTTGAACGCAAGAAAACAAACATTATTATCAAGCCTGTCCCTGTTTCTGGCTGGGGCATCTGGTGCCTGGGCCGGTGATGCGGCAGAGGCCAAAGAAGATGCCTTTGTGCTCGAGGAGATTATTGTAACAGCAACAAAGCGAGCAGAAAGCCTGCAAGACATTCCGGTTGCTATCACAGCACTGACACCAGACAGTATAGAGAAGCAGGGCATTGAAAGTTTTGAGGATTTCGCCCGGCAAGTTCCTGGCTTAAATCTGAGCCAGGGGACAAAAAATACTGGGAATTTCTCTATCAGAGGGTTGAATGCGCTGGCTGTGGCAGCCGGTGATCAACAAAACGCCGTTGCAGTTTATATTGATGAAGTCCCTGTAACAACCAATGGCCCACAAACGCCGGATCTGCGCCTTTTTGATGTAGAGCGTGTGGAAGTGCTAAGAGGGCCTCAAGGCACGCTTTTTGGGTCAGGAACCCTTGCCGGCGCTATCCGGATTATCACAAAAAAAGCGGATGTAACCGGCTTTGACGCTGCGGTGAGTGTAGATTATGGCTTGACAGGCAGTGATTCATTCCGCCAACGATACAATGCCATGGTGAATGTGCCATTGGTTGACGATAAGCTTGCTGTTCGCCTTGTTGGTTATTACCGGGATGAAGAAGGTTATATAGATAACATCGGTATTGGTGTGGAAAACTCGAATACTGAGGTGTCATGGGGTGGCCGCGCTTCTCTGCGTTGGCAACCATCAGACCGTTTTACCTCCACATTTATGGTCATGCATGAGGATACGAAACCAAAAGACGCCTCACAGTTTGGCCCCACCTGAGGAGACTATATAAGAAGCACATTCGTTCTAGACCTAACTGGAGTAAAGCTTACTAATTATAATGCGACACTTGAGTATGAATTTGACTGGGCAACTCTGACATCATCTTCAACCTATTCTGACTATCGGTCAGATTTCCAATTTGACTTGCCTGCTATTCTGACTGGTATTTTGCCGTTTGGTTATAGAGGGCCTCGGGATGTTCCCGCTTTTGTAGAGGAGTTGCGTCTGGTTTCTACGACAGACTCTGATCTGCAGTGGGTGTTAGGCGGCTTTTTCCTGAAAAGAACGGATAATCTGGAAACAGCTTTATTCACCACACAAGATTACTTGGATTCCCTGAATATTACAGGTTTACCAAATGCGGAGTTTAATCATCAGTATATGAAGATTAAACAGAGAGAAATGGCAGCTTTTGGTGAGCTCTCCTATAACCTGACAGATACTGTAAAAGTCATGGGTGGTTTGCGGTATGCTGCGTTCAAACGGGATTTCGAGCGGCTGGATCAGGGCTATGATAGTTTTGGTGCGGCTCTGGGGGCTATTTTCTCAGGTGGAAATGTAGAGTTGGCGCTTGACCCGGTTTCACCACTAAAACTGGATACCTTCAAAAATACAAAGCTAACCAGTAAATTAAGTGTGACTTGGCAGCCGAATGA
>JBNKGK010000139.1:0-8348 GCA_050289785.1 Kordiimonas sp. | reverse complement strand
AAGGATTTTCCATTCATCTTATTTATGCTCCTGTCAGACTTTCAGATGACTCATGAATAGTGTCGCACAACTTAATCTAGCCTGAACCGTAATCAAGTATTATGCGACACTCTGTCTCTGAAATTTGACGATTTTTGGTTTATTCTTTCATCGGTTTAATTTCACCGGATTTAACCCGGGAAAGGTAACTACTTAAAAGCCCTTTTACTTCTTTTCTCATGATATAAAGGCCGAGAATATTGGGGAAGCCCATAGCCAGAAGAAGCGCATCAGCAATATCAATAACTGAGCCAAGTGTCATCGAAGAACCGACAACAAGAATAGCTAAGTAGCAGATTTTAAAAAGTAAATCTGCTTTTGGTTTGTTACCAACCAAATAAAGGAAGGAGCGTTGGCCATAATAGAACCATGTGATGGATGTGGAAAAGGCAAAGAGTATCACGGCCACGGTAAGAATATAGGGGAACCAGTCTATTACAGATTCAAAAGCGCGAGAGGTGAGTGTAATGCCATCCAGATTATTATCGGCGCTATTTGTGATGATGATAACAAGGGCAGTAATGGTGCAAATAATCACCGTATCAATCATAGGCTCCAAGAGGGCAACAAGCCCTTCTGCAATAGGCTCCTTGGTGCGTGCAGCAGCGTGGGCAATGGGGGCAGAGCCTAAACCTGCTTCGTTAGAGAAAGAAGCACGCTTCAGGCCCTGAATGAGCACACCAACAAAACCCCCAGAAATTCCTTCAGGAGAAAAGGCTCCAGCAAAAATCTGCGCAAATGCAACAGGAATTTCACTGGCGTGGGTCACAATAACGACAAGGGAAGCCGAGATATAGATAAAGGCCATGAAGGGCACAAGAAATTCTGTAACATGTGTAATCTTGCGAATACCGCCAATAATCACCAGACCAACCAGGCTGGCAAAGGCAAGGCCAAAAATCCAGGGTTTGCCAGCAAAAATGCTGTTATCGCCACCTGTTAAATCCACAACCTCATTCATGAACTGAGAGGCAGATTGGTTGACCTGAAACATGCCGCCAGCACCAAAGGCACCACCAATACAGAAAATAGCAGCAATAATACCAAGGGCTTTGCCAAGATTCGGAAGGTTCTTTTCCGCCAGACCTTTAGTGAGATAGAGCATTGGGCCGCCTGTCACGACACCGTTTTCATCAATATTCCGGTATTTCAGGCTAAGGGTACATTCGGTAAACTTACTAGTCATACCAAAAAGCCCTGCCAGAACCATCCAAAAGGTGGCGCCTGGACCGCCAAGTGAAATGGCCACTGCAACACCAGCGATATTGCCAAGGCCAACCGTGCCGGAGACGGCTGCGGTTAGTGCCTGAAAGTGTGTTACTTCGCCAGGGTCAGCAGGGTTATCATATTTACCCCTTACAATCCGCAAGGACTGCTTCAGGCAACGCAAATTGGGGAAACCAAGATAAAAAGTGAAAAAGATACCGCAACTAAGGAGCCAGATAACAATGAAAGGAATACCAGGTGCACCCTCAGCAAGCCAATCAAGTGGTATTGTGAAGAATACAATATTAGATATAAATCCACTTATGGGAGCCATGAAGCTATCCACGGATTCGGCAAATGTTACAGTTTCTTCTGCTTGTACGAGCTGAGCCGCGCCCAGTATTAAACAGAGTGTGGCAATCAAGCGTTTCACTATACTTCCCCAACATAATTAATAACAGTTAGCTACAAATAAATCGGTCAAAGACACATCTCTTTGACCGATAATACAGCTTCTAAATCGGGCACATGCTAGAGGTTCTGGCTGTTAGTCTCAATGAAAAGATTTGAGTGTTAAAAAATCGCCTGTTTTATAGGGACTTGTATAAGTTTTAACGCACAGTTAACCTGTTTGGCATAGCTTACGGGGGGTAATAGTTTTTTTTGATTATGGGGTTAAGCCTTTGTCCGACGATAAGAAGCTTTCAAGTGCTGATGTAGCGAAACTACTGCAGGATCCAAATAGTGAGAATAGGGCAGAGGCAGCTTCAAAGGTTGCTTCCACATTCAGCTCTGCCGAGTTAACAGAAGGTGAGCGTAAAATTGCGGAAGATATTTTCCGCATGATGCTGAAAGATGCAGCGGTTCGTGTGCGTCAGGCTTTATCAGAAAGCCTGAAGGATAACCCGGAACTGCCGGCGGATGTGGCAGTTTCGCTGGCGCAGGATGTTGATGAAGTTGCTATTCCTATGATTGAAAGCTCATCTGTGCTGACGGATGAAGAACTGATCAATATTGTGTGCACAAAAGGGGCCGGAGCTCAGAAAGCGGTGGCTTCTCGTGTGTCTGTTTCGGAAGAAGTAGCAGATGTTCTTGCTGATACGGAAAACGTAGATGTTGTGGCTGCACTTGTCGGCAACGAAGGGGCTAGGATTACAGAGGGCACTTTTGGCAAGGTTCTGGATAAATTTGGAGATCTAGATCAGGTTAAGGAACCAATCGCTTTCCGTGCGGCCTTACCTATTGGCGTAGCAGAACGTTTGGTGACACTGGTTTCCGAGAAGCTGCGGGATCATATTATGACCAGCCATGAGATTTCAGCATCTACAGCAGCTGACTTGCTTCTTGAGAGTCGGGAAAAGGCGACTGTGTCTCTTCTTGAAGGTGGGCAGGAGGCTGCAACTGTCCAACAACTTGTTGACCAGCTATATGATCATGGGCGTCTGACATCTACTCTGATGTTACGGGCACTTTGCATGGGCGACACCACTTTCTTTGAGGTCGCTTTGGCTAAGAAGGTCGGTATCCCCGTTATTAACGCTTACAAGCTGGTACATGATAAAGGTGATCTGGGCCTCAAGAGGCTCTTTGCTGCTGCTGATATGCCGTTGCAATTTTTGCCAATGACACGGACAGCCCTGGATGTGGCAGACGAGATGGTGGCCACAGGCGGTGATGACAGAGAGATTTTCAAGCAGTTGATGATCGAGCGTGTGCTAACCGCCGTTGAAGATAATGTAGATACAGAAAATCTGGATTATCTTATCGGGAAGTTACGTAAGGTTGAAACGGAAAATATTGAAGCTAGCTAGATAGTTTTACAATAGCACGTCACAGACAGAATGAGTGGATCGTCATTGTTTATAGCAATAGGCTTTAACAGTGACGGAGTAGTTTCATGTCTGAAGTGAACTTTCACAAATATGGCAAAACAATCTATGCAGCCCTGGAGCAGGTGGAGAATGAAATAGCCAAGGGTGGCATAGACCCGGTGTTACACCATCTTCTTATGTTAAGGGCATCGCAAATCAATCAGTGCAATTTTTGTGTCAATATGCATACGGCGGATGCAAGAAACGCTGATGAAACCGATGAGCGCCTGGACCATCTGGTCGTCTGGAGAAAAGCGGCCTATTATACGGCACAGGAGAAAGCAGCTCTGGCCTGGCTGGAGGCTTTGACGGTGCTGCGCGAAAATGCCAATCTGGAAGCATTGAAGGCAGATTTGTGTGATCATTTCACAAGTGAACAGATAGCAACGCTGACAGCCATATCGGCGATGATTAATTTATGGAATCGGATTCAGGTTTCTCAACACTAGGAGGGTGAATCATGGCGAGCACATCATTGCCTTCCGATCCTATACAATTCTTTGAGCAGCAACGCCCTAACCTGATGAACATTTCCTATCGGATATTAGGATCTGTAGTGGATGCGGAAGACGTGGTTCAGGACACGTTAGTGTCATGGTTGGCAACAGAGTACTCAGAGATTACCAACCCGGCAGGCTGGCTAACGACAGTTTGTGTCAGGAAGGCTGTTGATGTGCTCAAGTCAGCGAAAAGGGCAAGAACAAATTATGTTGGGGCATGGCTTCCTGAACCAATGCATACAAAAATTCTGGAAGATACACCGGAAAGTGACCTGTCCCTGGCGGAAAGTGTTTCCATGGCTTTTCTGTTGGTGTTGGAGCGGTTGGCACCAAAGGAACGTGCGGCGTTTTTGATGCACGATATCTTCGATATGGCCTATCAGGATGTTGCAGCTAACATCGATGCCTCAGAAGCTGCGTGCCGGAAGCTTGTGTCGCGCGCAAGGGAGAATATCAAGCGTGATAAAGTCAGCTTTGAAGCTCCCTTGACACAGCAAAAACAGATGCTTGATGCCTTTATGGATGCTGTGAAAACAGGGGCCACTAAGTCTTTGGTTTCCATGCTATCCAGCGATGTGCTTGTTCAGGCGGATTCCGGTGGCAAAGTAGCCTCTATTGACAAGCCTCTGGCAGGTATTGAAGAGGCAACCAATTTTGCGGCAGATTTCCTGGGTCGTCATTGGCAAGCCGGGCAGACATATCTGATAGAGTTAAATGCTGGCTTGGCTCTTGTCTATTGTACAGACGAGCGACCAGAGACAGTGCTGACTTTTGGATATGATCAGGACCTGAAGCTCAATCGCATATTTATTACCCGCAATCCGGAAAAGCTTTCCCGCTTGCCGGATATGAAGGCTTCAATGCTTGCAGTGTGGCGGTAAACGCACCACTAAAAGTAAAGATCATGTTCTACAAAAACACATCGTCCGAACGGGGCGTTATGGTGCTGGTATTTATCACCATTTTTCTGGGGTGGGTCGGTTTTTCGATGCCATATCCTGTTTTTAGCCATTTGTTTCTGAATGAGGGTTCCCCCTTGTCTGGTGATGCCAGTCTTGAGCTCCGGACAATCGCACTGGGTTTGGGCTTGGCGTTATATCCTGTAGGGCAGATACTGGGTTCGTTCATATTGGGGCATGCCTCTGATAAATATGGGCGCAAACTTGTCTTGCAGTTGGCGCTGACCACAACAGTTGTGGGGTCAATATTTCTGGCATTTGGTGTGAGCTTTTCATGGCTCATTTTTGTCTTGATCGGGCGCTTTATTGCCGGATTTGGCGAGGGAAGCATTGCGATTGTGCAGTCCATCGCTGCAGACGTCAGTCAGGCTCATACAAAAGCACGTAATTTTGCTCTGATCGGTATAGCGATGGATGCGGGCTTCATTGTCGGGCCTGTGCTTGGTGGTTTACTTGTCCCTTTTCCTGGTGGAACAGGCAAAGTCATGGAGCCTTCAGGCATGGTATGGGCTTTGCCATTCTGGGCGGCGCTTGTTCTGTTCACCCTGAATGCCCTTATGGTGCCCATTTTTCTCAGAAAACCTGTGCCTCAATTATTCGTAAAAGTGGATGAAGAAGAGAGTAAAAAGAATATTTCGCAAGATACAATTCTGTATAACATTATCTCCTTTGCAGCTTTCTGGTCGATCGCCAGTTTTTTTGACTTTTTTCCGGTTTATTTCATTCAGCTCTACAACACCGCTCCGGCACAACTGGGTATTAATGCTGCCTTGCTCTCCGTTCCACTTATTCTTACGGGTTTTGTCATTGGGCCTGTTATTAATCATTTTGGGAAATTGGCCGTGGCTGTTGCCAGCTTTGTTTTAATGGGCATTGGGCAGATCACCTTCCTTCTGGCCGAAAGTGAGCTACAGTATATATTGCCAGTTATTTGCGCGGCCGTGGGCATTACTGCAGCACAAGCAGCAACTTCCATGCTGGTCTCCGATGCAGCTTCTGGGCAAGGGCAGGGTAAAGCGCTCGGCCTATACAGGTCTGTTTCCGTTACAGCAGGGGCATGCGCGGCTTTGGTGGGAGGTGTATTGTCTGCTCTTGATCCAGGCCTGCCGTTTCTTGCAAGTGCAATTGTTTGCACAGGCGGGGCCGGGCTGCTGGTGATATATGGATTGAAGAGGCGACAAGAGGCCTGCCATAACTATTCAGCCAAATAGGCAGGTAACCACAAGGCGATTTCAGGCCATACTAGAAGCGCAATCAGCCCTAATATCTGTAATAACACAAAAGGGGTGATGCCTCTGTAGATATCCACCAGTCTTACAGAGGCGGGGGCGGCACCCTTCATGTAAAACAGGGCAAAACCAAAAGGTGGTGTGAGGAAACTGGTTTGCAGGTTCACCGCCATGAGCGTAGCAAACCACATGATTGTTGCCTCACTGCCTGAAATATGATCCCCAAAATCAAGGCCCGCAATAATAGGGGCAAAAACGGGTAAAACGATCAGCGTGATTTCGATCCAGTCCAGGAAAAAACCCAAAATGAAGATGGTGAGCATCAGCATGGCGAGGATCGCCCACCCGCCAGCGCCTGACAGCTCCATGATATGAAGAATGGCATCATGCCCGCCAAGCAGGGTGAAAACATAGGAAAAGGCGGTTGCGCCCACAAATAGGCCAAACAGCATTGTTGTGGTAAGGGCAGAACTTTCCACCACTTCTTGAAGGGCTTTGAAGCTGAGTTGTCTGTTGAAGGCTGCCAGAATAACTGCGCCTAAAGCCCCAACACCACTGGCTTCTGTCGGGGTGGCAAAGCCCCCGAAAATGGAGCCTAGAACCGCAAGAATAAGCAGAATAGGGGGGACAAAGCTTTTGAAGATACGCTTTGCCGTCAATTCGTCACCCACCTTAATGGCACCCATTGGTGGTGCTAATGATGGGTTCAGCCATGTTCTGATAAGAATATAGGCGAGATAGAAGCCAGCGAGCAGAAGGCTTGGCCCAATTGCTGCGAGGAAAAGCCCGCCTGCGGAGGTGGACAACAGGTCCGCCATTACAACCAACATGATAGAGGGGGGCAGCAAAATACCAAGTGTGCCAGAAGCTGCAATTGTGCCAGTGGCCAATCCTTTATCATAACCACGCTCCAGCATGACGGGCAGGGCAAGCAAGGTCATCATAACCACGCTGGCGCCGATAATGCCTGTGGTGGCTGCCAGAATAATCCCCAGTAAGGTGACTGAAAGGGCAAGCCCTCCGGGAATGCGACGGGTCATCAATTGCAAGGTGTTCAGCAGGTCTCGGGCAACACCGCTGCGTTCCATCATGGTGCCCATAAAAATAAACATGGGGATGGCGACCAGTACGAGTTTGCTTACCACGCCGCCAAAAATGCGGCTTATCACCAGAAAGAAGCTATTAGAGTTTTCAAGCCCCATAGCAACGGCAAGTAGCCAAAAACCAAGTCCGACACCGCCTAGGATAAAGGCGACAGGAAAGCCACTGAACAAGAGGGGCAAAAGCACGAGGAACATGAGAAAGGGCAAAAAATCAATAAAGGCTTCCATTATTTGCCTCCCCCATTTCTGTGTGAGCGGGAGAAGACGGTTTTGTGCCTGAGGTCTGTTTCATCAAAGATATAGATGAACGCCTGCAGGGCTTTGCCTATGCCTGCAGCGGCGAGAAAGATAAAGCCAAAGACAATGGCGAATTTGATGATCCATCTATTTGGTAGGCCCGTTGCCGAGCTGGAACCTTCATCAAAACGAAAGCTATAGGCTGTATAATCCCACCCGAAATGCAACACGGCGAAAACATAAGGTAGCAGAAGCAACAGGCAGCCAATCAGTTCTACCCAGGCGGCAGTTCTAGGTGAAAAGCGTTCGCTTAACAGCTCGATGCGGACATGGCCATTTTTTGTGTAGGTCCAGCCAAGGCATAAAAGAAAAAGAGTGCCGTGCAGATGCCATTCTAACTCCTGCAATTTGGTGGAGCCAATGACGAACCAATGCCTGAGGGTAACATCCGTCACGATCACAAGCATCAAGCCTACAATGGCCCAGGCCCCAAGCCTGCCGATAAAGCCACTTAGGCTTTCCAGCCTCAAGGCGGTGTTGAACAGAAATGGCATGGTCTAATCCTTTAGGTATCCACGGTCAGACCATGCTTTATAATTTTCCCTGAAGGTAGAGAGGGATTCCCATGCTCGTTTGAAGTCTTTATTCTCTGAAGCAAGCTGTGCGGCCACCTTTAGCCAGGCCTTTTTCAGCTCTGCTAATACTTCCGGGCTCCATACGTGAATTTGCACACCTTTTTCAGCGATTTTTTGCATCGCCTCCACTTGCGTGGCTTCCCCCTCGGATATGCTGTTGCGAATATTGATGCTGCAGGCAGCCTCTACCTGATAGCGCTGCATGTCTGTGAGGGAGTTCCATGTATCAAGATTAATCATGAGTTCAAAAAAGGTGGTTTGTTGGTGCCAGCCTGGCAGGTAATAATGTTTGGCCACCTCGTAAAAGCCCATTTTATAATCAACTGTGGGCATGGCATATTCTGTGGCGTCAATGGTACCAAGCTCAAGGGCCTGATAAATCTCACCGCCTGCAATAAGCTGGGGGGCTGCACCAATTTCCTCCAGCACCTTGCCGCCAAGGCCCGGCATCCGGAACTTCAGGCCGTTGAAGTCGGCCGCCGAGTTGATTTCCTGGCGGAACCAGCCGCCCGACTGCGAACCCGAGTTGCCGGCCAGCAGGCCTTTCAGGTTGAAGATCTGGCCCAGCT
>JBNKGK010000138.1:0-8427 GCA_050289785.1 Kordiimonas sp. | reverse complement strand
GGGGTGTGTAGCCGGGTTAAGCGGAACGAGTATGATGGAAGACGACATCAAAAGAACAGAACTATTGGCCTTGACTGCGGATATAGTTTCTTCCCACGTCGCAAATAATAATGTGGCCGTTGGCGAGTTGCCCGAGCTGATCGAGCAAATCTATTCTACTCTGATCTCTTTGGGGTCGGATGTACCCTTATCTGGCAACTTCCCTCATCCGGCGGTGCCAATCAAAAGCTCTATTACGCCTGATTATCTGATATGCTTGGAGGATGGGCAGAAGCTGAAAATGCTCAAGCGCCATCTGAAAACACATTATGATATGACCCCTGAGGACTATCGTGAAAAGTGGGGTTTGCCTCTCGACTACCCGATGGTTGCCCCCAATTATGCGGAGCAGCGACGGGTGCTGGCCAAGAAGATAGGGCTGGGTCGTTCTGCAAAATAATGCAATCTGAGATATTTTAGGTTATGCTAAGTCTATAAAATATAGGCATTGCTTGCCCTTGGGCATGCGCTGTGCCATGTTCTGGCCTCTGTTTACTCGATTCGATGCATAAGGAGCGTTGATGTCATGACCAATGCGAATCCTGACATAGAAGAATTATGCCTGCAAAAGGGCATGCGCATGACAGACCAGAGGCGTGTCATTGCAAAGGTATTGACTGATGCGGAGGACCACCCTGATGTGGAAGAGGTCTATCGTCGGTCTACTGCTATTGATTCGGGTATAAGCATCGCTACTGTATATCGTACAGTGCGTCTTTTTGAAGAGGCTGGCATATTGGAACGCCATGATTTTCGTGATGGTCGTTCCCGCTATGAAGCCGTTTCTGACGAGCATCATGATCATTTAATTAACGTTGAAACAGGTGAAGTGCTCGAGTTTCACAATGATGAAATAGAAAAGTTGCAAGAAGAGATCGCACGCCGGCTCGGTTTCAAGCTTGTGGATCATCGCATGGAACTGTACGGCATACCCATTAAAGACGAAAAGTAAGGCTCTTTCTGGAGCCTGCGGAGTTTGGCATGGCGACAGATTACGGTGGTTTTAAAGGTGGCTTAAAAAAAGAGGGGTGGACCTCTCTGGCCATCGTTCGGGCGGCGGCTATTATTTGTGTCACCCTACCACTCGCTTCCCTTCAATATTGCATTTTGAAGCTGTGTCCCCGTGCCTGGTGGCCTGTTGCTGGGTTTTGGCACCGTCTCATATGCTCTATTCTTGGTCTCAGAATTTCTGTGGTGAGCTTGCCTAACCATAAAGGCCCGGTGCTGTATGCTATCAATCATATCTCCTGGGTGGATATTGTTGTTTTGGGTGGGCATATTAAAAACGCCAGCTTTATTGCCAAATCAGAGGTGGGAAGTTGGGGTGTTTTCGGGTTTTTGGCAACGCTTCACAAAACGGTGTTTGTGAACCGTGAACGTCGCAGTGAAAGTGCGCAGCAGCGGGATGCGCTAACAGACCGTATCAAAGATGGCCATAGCCTTATTCTCTTCCCCGAAGGCACATCGACAGATGGCATGAGAGTGGAGAAGTTTAAATCGGCTCTTTTTTCTGTGGCGGAAAAGGCCAATGAGGCGAGTAAAGAACCACTCGTGGTGCAGCCTGTTACCCTTGCTTACACAGAGGTGAATGGCATGCCGCTTATTCGCTCGCACAAGCCCTGGGTGGCATGGCTCGGCGAAACAGAGTTGCTGGATCATCTGCGCCAGTTAATGGGGCGCGCCACTATTACGGTGAGTTTGGTATATCACCCTGCTATCACCGTGGCGGAAGCAGGGAACCGTAAAAAACTGGCTGATTACTGTGAAACAGCGGTTCGGGCAGGTCTGGAGCGTGCCAACCGGGCCGAGTTTACACTTGGGCCACGGCTTGCTCACTCTTCTGTTTCTGATGAAACGACCTTTATTGATAGTAATCCTGGTTCTATATAGCGCTTGAATATTGACTCCTGAAGGCTTGGTGATAGTCTCCACCACCTTTTTGAGGGTCTGTATGAATAGCGGCCCGAGCTGCTCAATAGGCGGCACAACAGGCAGGCAAGCGAGATCAGGAGTGAGCTTTGAGTAAAAAAGTCTTTATCAAGACCTACGGCTGTCAGATGAATGTGTATGATAGCAAGCGGATGGCAGATGTGCTGAAGCCTCATGGCTATGCTGTTTCTGAAAATGCTGATGATGCCGACCTGGTTATTCTGAATACCTGCCATATTCGCGAAAAGGCAGCTGAAAAAGTCTATTCTGAAATTGGCCGTTTGAAGCAGGCGAAAATTGAAAAGGCTGGTGAAGGCAAAAATATGTTTATTGCCATTGCAGGCTGTGTTGCTCAGGCTGAAGGGCCGGAAATGATGAAGCGCGCTCCTGCCATTGATATGGTCTTGGGTCCGCAAACATATCATCGCCTCCCTGACATGCTGAAAGCGGCGGAAGAGCAGAGGTCTGGTGGCCGCACGTCAGCGCGTGTGCTGGATACCGAGTTCCCGATTGAAACCAAATTTGATTACCTGCCGGATGAGAGCGATTTCAAAGGCTCGGCTGCGTTTCTGACAGTGCAGGAAGGCTGTGATAAATTCTGCACTTTCTGTGTGGTGCCCTATACGCGCGGGGCTGAGTATAGCCGCCCGGTTGCAGATATCATCAAGGAAGCAAAAAACCTTGTGCAGGCAGGTGTTCGTGAAATCACCTTGCTGGGGCAAAACGTAAACGCTTATCACGGCGATGATGGCCGGGGTGGCACGACATCCCTTGGGGCGCTGATCCATGAGCTTGCTGCCATCGAAGGCCTGGGCCGTATTCGTTATATCACCTCTCATCCACGCGATATGGATGAGGAGTTGATTGCTGCCCACCGTGACGTGCCTGAATGTATGCCTTATCTGCATCTTCCGGTTCAAAGCGGGTCTGACCGCATATTGGCGGCAATGAACCGCAAACATACGCGGGACTCTTATTTCGAAATTATCGAAAAATTACGGGCCGCTAAACCTGATCTTGCCCTGTCTTCTGATTTTATCGTCGGTTTCCCCGGTGAAACAGAAGAGGATTTTGAGCAAACGCTCGATCTGGTGCGCCGTGTCAATTATGCGCAGGCCTATAGTTTTAAATATAGCCCACGCCCGGGTACCCCGGCTTCTGTGCTGGCTGAACAGGTAGATGAGGATGTGAAGTCTGAGCGCCTGGCGCGCCTGCAGGCTCTGTTAAACGAGCAACAGCTTGCCTTTAATGAAGCTAGCATCGGCAAAACCATGGACGTGCTGCTGGAACGCGAAGGCAAACAAGCAGGTCAACTGGTGGGGCGCAGCCCCTATTTACAGGCAGTGCATGTTGATACAAATGACACGCATAATGCGCTGGATGAGGTGGCAAATAAACCATACACTGATTTTATGGGCAGGTTGGTTCGTGTTAAAATTGTTGAAGCCGGGCCAAACAGCCTTAAAGGGGAATTGGTAAGTACCCTTCATTAGTGGTGGGTGCTACTTATATGGAGCTGCAAACCGATTGAATATGTATTCCAAGGCTAATCAGGCATCTGCCTCCTCCGGGCGACCCCGTGACGGACAGGCCGCAAACCACAAGAAAGTGGTTGAATTTGAGAATAACCAACTGGCTGCAGTTGTTTTTGGCCAGCATGATCGGAACCTAGCCCGCATAGAACAACGCCTTGGTGTCGTGCTTATCAATCGCGGTAATCGCGTTGCTGTTGAGGCGACGCCTGAGCGAACGGTGATTGCCCGACAGGTTCTTGAAGATCTGTATGACATGGCAAAAAGCGGTCGCCCCATTGATATCGGTGAGGTAGACGCGGCCGTGCGCATGGCTGAAGGTGTTGTGCCGGTCAGAGGGGGTAGCCCGGTTTCTGGGACACCAGATCGTACAGCCCAGCCTTCTTCCGGTGCTCCTGATAGCAATTTGAAAATTACCACACGGAACAAGGTGATTATGCCGCGTTCGTCGGGGCAGATGGATTATGTCAAAAAACTCATGAAAAATGAGATGGTTTTTGGCGTTGGTCCAGCGGGGACGGGTAAAACATACCTTGCCGTGGCGATGGCAGTTGCCCGTATGCTGGCCGGGGAAATTGACCGGATCATTCTGTCGCGCCCGGCGGTAGAAGCGGGGGAGAACCTTGGCTTTCTACCCGGTGATCTGCGCGACAAAGTGGACCCCTATCTGCGCCCGCTTTATGATGCGCTTTATGACATGATGCCTGCTGAGCAGGTGGAAAAACGCATTGCTAGCAACCAGATCGAAATTGCGCCACTTGCTTATATGCGGGGCCGTACACTGGCCAATGCTTTTATCATCCTTGATGAAGCGCAAAACACCACCCCCATGCAGATGAAAATGTTCCTCACCCGTTTTGGTGAAAATAGTCGCATGGCCATTTGTGGGGACATTAGCCAGGTGGATTTGCCAAGTGGTGCGCGCTCAGGCCTGAAGCACGCGCTTGATATTTTGCGCGGGGTGGATGGTATTGCTGTTACCCGCTTTGGTGTGCAGGATGTGGTTCGCCATCCACTGGTTGGTAAAATTGTTGACGCTTATGGTGAAGATGACGGGCGTTGATACTGTTATGGCTGACGAAATACCCTCAAGTAGATCTGCGATAGCTGGCACTGACGTGCTGGCCCATCTGGTTTTTGACCTCGATGTGGATGACGACACTATCGGATCGGAAGACCTGATAGGCCCTGTCATTGCCACTGCAGCAGAAAAAGCCCTGCTTACCGGCCTTACCTTTCATCAGGCCCCGATGGAACTGTCCATTGTGGTGACAGATAATGATGCAAGTCAGCAACTGAACAGAGATTATCGCGGTAAAGACAAACCAACAAACGTGCTTTCTTTCCCTGGTGTCGAGCCTGATGATCTATCCTCCGCGCTGAAAATAGCGGTGACCGGTGGCCCGCCTGTCATGTTGGGTGACCTGGTGATTGCGGCACCCATTGTGCAGGTAGAAGCTATGGAACAGGGCAAGGATATGATGCATCATTTGACGCATCTCACCGTACATGGGGTTTTACATTTACTCGGTTATGACCATATAGAAGACAGCGAAGCAGAAGAAATGGAAAATTTGGAGGCCAGCATACTGGCGACGATGGGTATCGCAAACCCGTATCAGGTGGAACAGGAAAATGAGTGACGCACGCCCCAGAAGCCAGGGAGGTGTTATCCGGGCTGTTAAGGAATTTCTGGGTCTGAAATCCGGTGAATTTAGCCTTAGGGAAAGCCTTGAAGAGGCTCTTGAGGAACATGATGAAGATACCGACACCCCAACGCTGGGCAAGGAAGAGCGCGAAATGCTCTTTAATGTGCTCGAATATGGGGCGCTTCGGGCGGATGATGTTATGGTGCCTCGCGCTGATATTGATGGCATTTCCAGCGATATATCCTTTACTGACATGATCAAAAAATTTGCCGAGGCTGCGCATTCCCGTATGCCTGTTTATCGTGGCACGCTGGATGATATTCAGGGCATGGTGCATGTGAAGGATGCGCTGAAGGCTGTGGCAGATGAAGTGGGTACCGCGAATTTTCAGATATCTACCATTCAGCGCCCCGTGCTTTATGTAGCCCCTTCCATGAAGGTGATTGACCTCTTGGCAAAAATGCGGGCCAGGCGCACCCATATGGCCATTGTGGTGGATGAATATGGCGGCACAGACGGTCTGATCACCGTGGAAGATATTGTTGAAGAAATCGTCGGCGAAATTGAAGACGAACATGATACGGACTCTGAGCCGGTTCTGGTGCCTCTGGAAGGGGGTGGCTATGATGCTGACGCCCGACTGGAGATTGAAGCACTGGAAGAGGCTCTCGGCTTGGATCTGCTGCCGGAAGATCAGCGAGAAGATGTGGATACCATTGGCGGCCTTGTTTTCACCATGGCAGGCAGTGTGCCTGAAATCGGTGAGACAATAGAGCATGAAAGTGGTTTTCTCTTCGAGGTGGTGGATGCAGACCCAAGGCGCATCCAAAAGCTGAGAATATACCCCGCAGTGAAAGAGCAAGCGCAAGCCGATGCATCATAAGGCTGCGCATTCTGTAACAGGCAGCTATGTCTCGTGCCTGATGGACTGGCTCGAGACCAAAGGCGGGCTTGCCAAGCCTGTCTTTGCTTTCTTTCTGGGGATTATACTCTCGCGCACCTTTGAGCCTGTAGGCTTTTGGCCATTACTCTTTTTCATCGTGCCTTTGATGATCATTTTAATTGATCGGGCGGAAACGGGGCTGGATGCCTTTCGTCAGGGCTGGTGGACTGGTTTTGGCTTGTTTACACTGGGGCTGAACTGGGTTGGTTATTCTTTTACCCAGCAGGATGTGGTGCCACCGTTTCTAGCGCCCTTTGCCATTGTTGGTCTGGCGGCCGCTATGGCGCTTTATATTGCCGCCGTGTTCTGGGTGTCATGGAAATTATGGGCCCCTGGCCCGTTGCGCATTCTTATCTTTGCTGCTGTCTGGACTCTGTTTGAAGTGGCGCGGGGCACATGGTTTACCGGGCTGCCCTGGCACTTGGTCGGGTCTGTCTGGGCTGATTGGCTTTCGGTGGCGCAAAGCGCCTATTGGCTCAGTATTTATGGGCTTTCGTTCCTCACTCTCCTGATTGCAGGTAGTTTCGTTCCGTTCTTTGAGGAAGGGAAAAGCTGGTGGCGATATGGGTATTCGGCACTCGGTTTGGTTGTTCTCATCGCTGTGGCCATTGGAGGGATTATTCGGCTGGATAAAAATGAGACCCGCTATCATGTGGGGCTGACCGTCAGGTTGATCCAGCCCAATATTCCTCAGCGGGAAAAATGGATTCCTTACCTTATCAATGATCATTTTGATAAATATTTGCATATGTCCCGCCAGCATGATGAAGAGGGGAAAGCTAGGGGTGTTCGTCTGCTGATATGGCCGGAAACGGCTGTGCAGCGTGAGGATTTTGACAGGGAAGAATCATTGTTGCGCTGGCGTGTTTCCCGCCTGCTGGAATTCGGTTCCTTTGCGATCACGGGTGCCCCTCGGTACGAGAAGGCAGAAGATGGCACCCGCTTTTATAACAGCCTGTTTGCTGTGAATTCCCGTGCGCAACTGTTGGCGCGCTATGACAAAGTGAAACTGGTGCCTTTTGGGGAATATTTGCCATTTGCGGATATTCTCGGGACGCTTGGTCTCTCCCAGCTTGTGGGGGGTGATTCTTTCTCTTCAGGTGATTCGGCGCAGACACTTTACCTGCCCGGCATTCCATCTTTCTCTCCCTTAATCTGCTATGAAGCTATTTTTCCCGGCATCGTCACGAACCCTAAAGACCGGCCTGAGTGGCTTTTGAACATCACGAATGATGGCTGGTTCGGGCCAACAGAAGGGCCATATCAGCATCTGGCCCTTGCCAGATTTAGGGCGATTGAAGAAGGGTTGCCACTGGTACGCAGTGCTGGCACAGGGGTAAGCGCGATCATTGACCCGTTCGGGCGCATTGTCACCAAGCTGGATGTAGGCAAACAGGGGGCTGTGGAAAGCCCGCTGCCCATGGCTCATGATGCCCCACCATACCCAACCAGCAGCAGAATCATTCTTACTCTTTTTCTGGCCAGTATAGTTATTCTTGGTCGGCTGGCCAGAAAGGTGTGGTCAGATCGGGCTGAGAAGAAGGTTTAAATCTCTTTGCCTTGATCGCCCGTTGCGCTATAGGGGCGGCCATGACTGATTCAGATACTACAATTGGGCCTGATACAATGGGTGATGCTCCCAAAAGTTTTCGCACGCCAGAGCAGCGTTTTTTTGGTCGCCGCAAAGGCCCGGCCTTCTCTGCGCGCCAGCAGGCGCTGATGGATGATTTGCTGCCCAGACTGAGCGTGGCGGTACCAGAAGAAGAACAGCTTGATTTACAGGGTATGTTTGGTGATGAGGCCAAATGCTACTGGCTTGAAATTGGTTTCGGCAAAGGGGAACATCTGGCCTGGCAGGCTGCGGCACACCCTGATGTTGGCCTTGTTGGCTGTGAACCTTATCTGAACGGTGTGGTTGGTCTGCTCACTCAGATTGAAGAAAAGGGCCTTCAAAATGTGCGGGTGTACGGCGATGATGCCCGGCATATTATCTGGAAACTGCCGGATGCGTGCCTCGACCGGGTTTTCCTTTTGCATCCTGATCCATGGCCCAAAACACGCCATGCCCGCAGGCGTTTTGTGAACAAGGCGAATCTGGATGATTTGGCACGGGTTATGAAGGATGGTGCGGAGCTGCGTATCGGCACGGATCACCCCATTTACCGTGAGTGGACAGCCCTGCAAATGGCAAATCGGGATGATTTTGAGTGGCTTGCGGAAAGCCCTGAAGATTGGTTGGTGCGTCCTGACGACTGGCCTGAAACCCGTTATGAAGCTAAGGCTCTGGAAGGTAAGGCTACTTATTTCAGGTATCGCCGGTTGCCTCGAGATCGGA
>JBNKGK010000137.1:0-8464 GCA_050289785.1 Kordiimonas sp. | reverse complement strand
TGAAGCGCTGGCAACTCTGGTTGTGAACAAGCTGCGCGGTGGCCTGAAAATTGCTGCTGTTAAAGCCCCTGGCTTTGGTGATCGTCGCAAAGCAATGCTTGAAGATATTGCCATTCTTACTGGTGGTCAGGTTGTTTCTGAAGACCTGGGTATCAAGCTTGAGAATGTCACCATTGATATGCTCGGCACAGCCAAGCGTGTTGCTATCACCAAAGAAGACACAACAATTGTTGATGGCGCTGGCGCTGATGATGACATCAAGGCACGCTGTGAACAGATCAAAGCTCAAGTTGAAACAACAACATCTGATTATGATAAAGAAAAGCTGCAAGAGCGTCTGGCTAAACTGTCTGGCGGTGTAGCTGTTATCAAAGTTGGTGGTGCAACTGAAGTTGAAGTGAAAGAGCGTAAAGACCGCGTTGATGATGCACTGCACGCCACACGCGCTGCTGTTGAAGAAGGTATTGTTGCCGGTGGTGGTTCTGCGCTTCTTTATGCAACGACTGCTCTGGAAGGCCTGGAAGGCGTTAATGATGACCAGACTAAAGGTGTGGATATCATTCGTCGTGCTCTGCAGGCTCCTGTACGCCAGATTGCTGAAAACGCAGGTGTTGATGGTGCGGTTGTTGCGGGCAAACTGCTTGAGCAAACAGATGTTAGCTTCGGTTTCGATGCCCAAAACGAAGACTATACTGATCTGGTTGCTAAAGGGATTATTGACCCGACTAAAGTGGTTCGTACTGCCCTGCAGGACGCCGCTTCTATCGCTGGTCTGATGATCACAACTGAAGCCATGGTTGCTGAAATCCCAGACGACAAGCCTGCTGTTGGCGGCGGCATGCCTGGTGGCGGTATGCCAGACATGGGTGGTATGGGCTTCTAAGCCAGTATCAGCATATTTAAGAGAAAACCCCGTAGCATTTGCTGCGGGGTTTTTTCATGTCTATTTTTTGGCGATAATATAAACGGCGTGAATAATGCCGGGGAAGTACCCCAGAATTGTCAGCAGGATATTGAGCCAAAAGTGCATCCCCAAGCCCACTTGAAGAAAAACGCCAAGGGGCGGCAGCAGGATGGCAAGAAGTATTCTGATCAGGTCCATAACAATGCCCTTTATGCACATATAGTCTAAGGTAGTGAAATACTGCCACATGCAGAGAAGTCTAGCGATCTGTTATATAAAAACAAAGTGTATTTCGAGAGTAAAACAATTCTGTGCATTAATAGCTTTTTACCTTTTGCGTATAAATTGACATCCGCGACATTCGTGTTTGTACAGGAATATCAATAGTCTGGCTAAGATAAGGAACCTTGAGGAGCACCCAAGAACCGTGTCATTTTTTGACACTTTGGTGTCAAAATTATTACGCGACTTATCCTTGAGTCATAAAAAGGTAACATAAATTAAATAAAAGTTCAGCAACGGTAAGGGCTTGGCTGGTGATGTTTTCTGCTAAGTTGTTGAAAAATATCATTTTAGAAGCCTTGCTCCTCCGTAAATTGAATATACTCCAGGAAGGAAGGTCGCATGTTTTCAAAAAGTAGAATTTTAGGGGGAGTATCGGCTGCCGCGCTGTTGTTTGCCGCGACTGGTTCTCTTCAGGCCCAATCTATTGATGAGCTAAAGCAACAGCTCGAGGCGCTGAGCAAGCGTATTGAAGAGCTGGAAACACAGCAGAAGAAAGCGCCAGTTGTGAAGAAGGCTGAGCCGGCTTCCGCAATCGCTACAGAAGATGGCTTGTTTGAGTTTAATCTGCGTGGCCGTATCTATGCTGATGCGGGTTGGGCATCTGACTCTGATAACACTATGGACATGAAAGCAACAGAGCTGCGTGCGGCTCGTATCGGTGTTGAAGGTAAAGCCTGGGGCAATGTTTCCTACAAATTTGAAGCGGATTTTGCGAACGATGCTGTTGCTGTGAAAGACGCGATTATTGCTTACAAGACAGGTTATGGTAAATGGTCCATCGGCCAGTTCAAAACTGCGAACTCTCTTGAAGAGCAAACATCTTCGCGCCACACCACTTTTATGGAGCGTGCTTCCTTCACGGATGCCTTTGAACTTGCCCGCATGATTGGTGTCTCTTATGGCAATGGCGGTGATAACTGGACTTTTAACGCCGGTGTTTTCCGTGGCGGTAATGGCACAAGCGCAGATGACGAAGGCGAAGTGATTGCAGCGCGCGGCACCTACGGCAGCAAATTTGATAATGGTGCATGGCTTGTTGGTGCCTCTGTTCGTTACAAAGACGTGGGTGACGGCGATGCCATCCGCTACCGTCAGCGTCCACATGCTCACCTGAGTGACCGTTTTGTAGCCACAAGCCGTATTGCAACAGATGATATGCTGTATGGTTTTGAAGCTGCTGTGCAAAGTGGCCCGTTCCACGCTGCATCTGAGTGGGCATTCCTGACAGCCAATAATGGTGGCGTGGGTGGTGCCGATGCACAGTTTAATGGCGGTTACATTGAAGCTGGCTGGTTCATCACTGGTGAAAGCAAACCTCTCAAACTGTCTAAAGGTGTTTGGGATCGTCCTAAAGTGAATAACCCTGTTCATAAAGGTGGCTTGGGTGCTTGGCAGGTTGCAGCCAAGTTTGACCGTATTGATCTAAGCGATGAAGGTGTGTTTGGCGGTGAACAGAACAGCTATATCCTGGGTGTGAACTGGTATCTGAACAGACATACACGCTTTATGGCGAATTATAGCCACAGCACCATCGATAATGCTATGGATGTGTCTGCTAATGGCGCTGATGGTGAAAACTCAGTAGATGCCTTTGGCTTGCGGTTCCAGGTGGATTGGTAATCTTTTATTGTCCCTAAGGGGAACTTTTGCTATAGCCCTGTTGTTGATGTGGTTCACATTCGTGAAACCTCTCAGTAACGGGGTTATGCTGTTTTAACGACCTGCAGCATGATCCGGCGTATAGTCTTGATAACTAGGATTGTGAGCGATGCCGGTGTTTTGGCGCGTGTTTTTTTTATGTGTACTTTCTCTGCCCTATGTATGTCTGACCTTCGAAGAGGATAGCGTCGCGCAAGAGAGCGATGAGAAATTATTTCGTGAATCTCTTGTTTCTCCGTCAGAAAGTCCACAGGTTTTTCGCCAGTTAGCCCGATTGGGTAGCCAACTGAAACATTTGGTCACCCTTCGCCGGGAAGATTATCCTGAGCCCTCAAATCCAGAATCCTGGCTTTTGCCCTTTGAAATTCATGGGCGGATTTTTGCAGATGTTGGCAAAGTAGCGGATCATGACGGCAGTATGGAGCCCCTGGCGAAGGAATTGAGAGCGGCAGATGTGGCTGTTGTTGGCAAGGTTGGTACCAGATTGTCCTATACTTTCAACATGGCTTTGGCGGGCGATAAACCGCGGCTGAAGATCGCCTATCTTCAATATGAACATGGAGACCATGGCTGGACCATCGGCCAGTTTGTTCTGCCGAATTCCCTGGAGTTGCAGACCTCCTCTCGTTACATCACTTTTATGGAGAGGAGTGCATTTCTAAAGGCCTTCAGGTTTCTGCCAATGGCGGGCCTGGGATACAGCCATTTTCATGAGCATTTTACCTTTGAAGCAGGTGTTTTTCAGGGCAGCACCCTCCCCGGTATATCATCTGGCGATAGGGTTGTGGCTGTCAGGGCAACCTATGGCGCGGATACTGAGCATTGCGCCTGGATGGCAGGTGGTTCTGTCCGATACCGGGATATTGGCCACGCCAGCCCCGATACCCCTTATGGTGCTTTGCCTCACGTCCATTTAGCGGAGAAGCAGGTATCCTTCTCCCGACCAATTGAGGCAGATCGCTTTTTGGGGCTTGAAGCTGCTTTACAGGTGGGGCCGATGCATACCGCCACCGAATGGGCCATTCTGGAGCCGGACGTGAAAGAAGGCATTCAGCCCATATCTGGCTTGAAAGGTGGATATGTGGAGGTGGGTTGGTTCCTGACGGGCGAAAAGAGGCCGCTTGAAGCCCATAATGGCCGCTGGAGCAGGCCGAGTGTAACACATCCTGTACATGAGGGTGGCTGGGGGGCCTGGCAAATTGCAGCCAAGTTTGACCGTATTGACCTCAGCAATAAAGGCGTATCAGGTGGTGAGCAGAACAGCTATATTCTGGGCCTGAACTGGTACCTTAACAGATACCTGAGAGTCATGATGAATTATAGCCATAGCGATATAGAAAAAGCGTTTGAGGTGATCTCAAATGGTGCTGATGGCATAAACTCAGTGGATGCTTTGGCGGTGCGTTTTCAGTTGGACTGGTAAATTCCCTCCATTCTGGTGGCTGAGAAATTAACAGCGGCCTGAAAAAACTATCTTGCATCCCTGAAAAAAGCTGATAACTTCCGCCTCCTCTGAAAATAAGAGAGATATGTGATGACGGCATACTGCCATATCAAAACCCTGAACAGGATGCGACGACGTTAAGCCTTCGACCTTAACCTTTGTTGTTGCAGGCGCATGTGCGCGCCATTGATATGGAAAAGCCGATGATCACCTATGATCAAAAAGAAGCAGCAAGTGCTGCTGAAATCGAAACATTGTTAGATACTGCTTTCGGGGCAGATAGGCTTCAGAAAGCTTCTTATACGCTGCGTGATGGCGTGGATGCCCTTTCTTCCCTGAGCTGGACAGCGTATAAAGAAGGCAGGCTTGTGGGCAGTATTCAATTCTGGCCTGTCACGGTGCATGATGATGTCACGGGTGATATGCTGGATGCCCTGTTGCTTGGGCCGCTTGCCGTTGTACCAGATCTGCATGGCACAGGCATTGGCCAGGGCCTTATCAACAGGGGGGTGGAGCGTGCCTTGCAAAAAGGCCACAAGCTTATCCTGCTTGTTGGCAAGCGGGAGTATTACAGCCGGTTTGGCTTTGTCCCGGTCATGCCCAAACATATAAATCTGCCTGGTGGTAAGGATGCAGACAGGTTGATGGTTTATGCCTGTGAAGAAGCTGCTACTTTGTCCCAGCAAGGGCATATCACCCGCAAAGACTAGGTTCTGACCCTAGACTCTTCCCTCTCTCTGGTTCTGCTCTATACTATAAAGATATGGAGAGACGCATATGAGTGTGAATCAGGGGCCTGTTGGGTTCAATCTGGAAAAATTGTTAAAGCAGGTAGAGGGGCAAAAGTTCCCGCCTGTTGAGAAATGGAATCCCCCTTTTTGTGGCGATATAGATATGCGTATCGCCCGTGATGGTACATGGTTTTACATGGGTACGCCGATCACCCGTGAGCGTATGGTGAAGCTTTTCTCTACTGTATTACGCCGGGATGAAGATGGCAGTTTTTATCTGGTCACTCCGGTTGAAAAGGTTGGTATTCAGGTGGAGGATGCCCCCTTCATTGCAACAGCCCTGGATATCGTGGAAGATGGCGACGAGCAGTTTCTGTATTTCACCACTAATGTTGGGGACCATGTAATTGCAGATCAAGAGCACCCTATCCGGGTGGAAACAGATATTAAAACTGGTGAGCCCAGCCCTTATATATTAATTCGGGGCAGGCTTGAGGCTTTACTCAGCAGGTCTGTTTTTTATGAGCTGGTCAATAAGGCGTCTGAAATAGATCATAATGGTGAGAGAAAATTGGTTATTAATAGTAAAGGAGTACAGTTTGAGCTAGGTACTCTTGATGACGAGTAGAAAGACTGCGTGTGCGTGACTGGTTGAACAGAGCCCTGACAGATATGAACCCTGCCGCCATGGGCGTGCGGGGTGACCATGATCTGCGCGGCCTGAATACGACAGGCAAGGATCGCGGTTGGGCAGTGCCTAACCAGAAGCTTCGCGAAGCGGCAGTTCTCGTGCCTATTGTTGACCGGCCTGAAGGCCAAACAGTTTTGCTGACCAAAAGAACAGAGCATTTGCCAAAACATGCAGGGCAGGTTGCTTTTCCAGGTGGTCGGGTGGAGCCACAGGATGAAGATATTGTTGATACGGCGCTCCGCGAAACCGAAGAGGAAATTGGTCTAGGTCGGTCTTTCATAGAAGTTTGTGGTTTTCTGGACCGTTATCATACAGGTACGGGCTTTGATGTGGTGCCGGTGGTTGGGCTGGTGAAACCTGGTTTCAGCCTGGTGCTGCAGGAGACAGAAGTGGAATCTGCTTTTGAGGTGCCTCTCCCTTTCATTCTTGACCGGTCTAACCATACTCTTAAATCCGCTCTTTGGCAGGGTGTGGAGCGACACTATTATACTATGCCCTATGAGGGATATTATATATGGGGGGCAACGGCGGCCATGTTGGTGAACCTTTGTGATGTGATGGAAGCCGCGCAGGAGGAAACCGCATGATATTAATCATTCTACGCATATTGCTTTTCCTGCTGCCCATTGTGGCGCTGATCATCTGGCTGCGATGGCGCATGAAGGAAGACAAAGATGAGGCCGCGCTGGATAATGATGTTCGCAGAATGCGCACAGTGCTGATTGTTATCGCGCTCGCCATATTGGCTACGGGATTGGCCCTTAAGTTTATGGACGGCGATAAAGGCGAAGCCCGCACAAAATATATACCACCACACACAGTGAATGGTGAAGTGGTGCCGGGGCGCTTTGTGGCGGAAGATGAGGCAGAAGAGATTGAAAAAGCTGCCCAAGAAAAAAACTGACTGGCTGCAGAATAAGTTCCTGCAGGATGTTGTGCATGCCCTTGGGGCGGAAAATATTCGCTTTGTTGGCGGTGCGGTGCGCGATAGCATTCTGGGGCGCCCGGTCACTGATATTGATGCTGCCACCTCTCACCTTCCTGAAACAGTGATGGCCCTGCTTGCGGAGGCGGGGATTAAAGCCATTCCCACAGGCATAGATCATGGCACAGTAACAGCGGTGCGCGACGGGCGAACCATTGAAATCACCACCCTTCGGCTTGATGTGCAAACCGATGGCCGCCATGCCGAGGTCGCCTTCACAGATAGCTGGCAGGCGGATGCGGAGCGCCGTGATTTTACGATGAATGCTATTTATCTCGGTGCTGATGGAACACTTTATGATCCTGTTGATGGACTGAGGGATTTGCGGGCAGGGCGTGTGCGTTTCATTGGGGACGCGGCTGCACGCATTCAGGAAGATGCCTTGCGTATTCTGCGCTATTTCCGGTTCTACACATGGTATGGCCATACAGAATTGGACAATGAGGCGCTTGCGGCTTGTCAGTCTTATGGTCATTTGCTTGAGGCTTTGTCTGGCGAGCGCATACGGCAGGAATTGATAAAGTTGCTTTCAGCGCCTAACCCCGTGGACGGTTGGCAGGGGGTATTGGAAGCCAAGCTTGAACGCCATCTGCCAAGCTGCCCCGATGATACTGAAAAGCTACAGGCAGTATGTCAGGCTGAGGCCTTTTACGGGCTGAAGCCGAATGCTCTTTTGCGTCTGGCTGCCCTATTTTCTTTTGATAAAGAGAAGGTAGAGCAAGTGATCCATAGCCTGAAATTTTCCAATAAAGACCAAAAGCTGTTTGCTGCATTTTCAGAGGCCGCCCATGCGCCTGCGGTGGCGAATGAAAAAAGCCTTCGCCAGATGATCTATGGTTATGGAAGGGATTATGCTGCTGCTCATGTTTTGACGGTGCTTGGTGAGGGCCATCAGCCTTTAATGGCTTTAGTCCAGAATTGGCCAATTCCCTCCTTCGTGTTGAAGGGTTCAGATTTAATTGCACGGGGTGTGCAGCCGGGGCCAGCGCTTGGCATCGCTTTAAAGGCTAGGGAAAAACACTGGGTCGATAGTGATTTTTCCCTAACCAAAGATCAGCTCTTGTCGCTTTGAGCTTACTTGTTTAATTTCTTGTCTTTCCAGTATTTGGTGCCCTGAAGGGTGGCTTGCAGCGCTAGCCCGTTTTCGGTGAACTGGTAAACACTTACTTTTTTGCTGATGGTAGAGGCTTCGCTCAGTTCGCCGCCATGGTCATCCACTTGGGCTGCAGCATCTGCCTGGCCAGAAAAATCCCAGCCTTTGTTGATGAAATCATCCAGCGCCCCGGCATCATGAAACACAAAAACGGCGCGGAAATCTTTAATGCCCAGGCCAATGCCAACACCGCCAGAGGCCATTTTCATATATGTGTCACCGCCTGAGCGGTTATCATGTACCACGCCGCGGCCACCACCTGCTGAGAACAGAACCACATTCACCCCGATGTTTGAGAAGACGGCATAGCCTTTGGCTTTTTTGATTTCTGTTTTGGCCTGGGGGCGAGAGCTATATAGCTCAGAAAGCACCTCTTGCCGCATTTCCTGTATTTCCTGTTTTTTCTTTTCGGCTTTATCACCAAAAAGCCCGGCACTGGCAGGCAGGGATGCAAAAACAAGGATGAAAAGGCCACTGATCAGTTTGCGTATCATGATGGTCTCCGACTATGAGTATGTTTGCATGTTTATATGGTCATGACATTATGCCATTTAAATGGCAACCAACAGAAACTTCAGTTGCTGGCCCAGAGCATTGCGCCAAAAACAATAA
>JBNKGK010000136.1:0-8510 GCA_050289785.1 Kordiimonas sp. | reverse complement strand
GCCAGCTAACCAGCGGGCT
The DNA here is from genome assembly GCA_050289785.1 of Kordiimonas sp. Classification (GTDB taxonomy): domain Bacteria; phylum Pseudomonadota; class Alphaproteobacteria; order Sphingomonadales; family Kordiimonadaceae; genus Kordiimonas. The sequence goes on along the minus strand of JBNKGK010000136.1, from coordinate 8,491 downwards.
GTAGTGGTTTGAAATGCGGCTAACAGGCCCGCCATGTACCAGCACAACAGCCTTACCCGTCGCACCACCCTCTGGCTCGCTCAACACTGCGTGCATGGCGCCATCCTTTTAGAGACAGGTATCCACTGCACACTGCTTCTGGGCATAGGCACATCGGCATCTGTAGGATCAAAAGGCAAAGTGATGATACGATCTTCCTCTTTGTCATACAGATAATAACGCGGAGGCCCCTCTTCCCCTTCACTGCGATACAAATATCGCCTGCCATCACGGCTGGCAGAAAGAAGCACAACCCCATCCAGCCCCAGCCGCGACGCCAATTCATCCATCAGAACCCGCTGCCCAGAATGCCAGACCACATCTTCCCAGCCATCGGCCATGAAGGAAGCACCAACCGCAAGGTCTGTCACGGGGTCAACAATCACGGCGGAGATATCAAAGCGTTTATGCCCGGCAAGATGCTGAAGCATTTCCCCGCTTGTTGCATCCATGCGCCAAAGAGAGCGCGTATTCCCCGCATGACTAGAAAGAATAAGGCCGGTTGCACCACCGCTTTCAAGTGCCAGGAAAGAAAAGCCCGGATCATCAAAGAAATCCCTGTCCAACACTTCTTTCCAGTTCCCATCTGCACGGCGGCTGAACATCATATGGCGCCGTCCCCGGAAGCCTTCCCCTAAATGCACTTCACCTTCTGGGGAGGCCCACCAACGCACCACTGGCTTCCAGGCACTGATAATTTTCTGGCTAACACCGCGAATAACATCCACTTTGTAAACAGCGGGGTAACCCTTCACATTCTCATCTTCCCACTGAAGCAGAACACTGGAGGGATCATCCGGAATGGCCGTAAGAAGAACGGGGGGGAGCGAACCGGGCCTTGGCCCTTCTTCCTCAATCAACGGACGCAGGCGGCGTAGATGCGCATCATAAAGAACAAGACCATTGTGTGCTAATGACAAAAGCAGCCTGCCACCGCCAATCCAGACCATCCAGTTAACCTGATACTGGCCATAAGGCAGGGCGTCACCATCTTCAAAACCGCCATCAGCACGCCAGACGACAACAGAAGCGTCTTCCCCCTTGCGTTTGAGCGCAGAGAGAAAATGGCCATCTGTCGAGAGAGAAACAGCCGCGATATATGGTATGCGAGTTAAGCGCTCAAGCAAAGCGGAGTCCCCCGCAGCTTCAATCCGAAAAGTAGCAGTTAGAAACAGCCCTATGAACAGGGCTAAGAAACGACAGTTGACATTATGAATAACCATAGCATCCCCACACCACGGTTGGCCCTTCAGACTCGTTACACATATCCCATAAAGGGCCACGTTATTATTAAGCCTTCCAAGAGGGACGCCTCACTTCAAGCGTGGGCTTATTATAGCATTTTTTTGGGCTTTTAAAAAGCCGCAAAAGTCATGCGCGGACTCTTGGTTAGCATATTGAAACTCTTAACCTTAGCGGCTTCCCACTTCCATGAAATATCCTAAAAAGCCAGGATATTCCCTTTAACTGAAATGAGACAAAATGCCCTATAGGCAAGACCAGAAGACATGATTCGGCTGAATTTTTCGTTAAAACCCACTCACAAAAGCGTGATAAAACCATAGAGAGTATAAATTAAAACCTAAACCTGAAATACTGGTTACTGATTAACCTCTTTATATTCTCATTAAACCGATTAAGCTGGCTTTAGGGAGACAAAATAATGATCCATGTTGCCACTATTGCTTTATACGGGCCTGCTGCCCTCATAGTATTGGCTTTGGCTTGGGGTGTTTTCCGCATTGCCTATCTGGCGAAAGAGCAAAATGTTTCCGTGCTCAGCCTGATGTCACGGCAAAAAACACTGGCCGAATGGTGGTTGATGGCTATTGCGGTTGTGCTGAATGCCTATCTGCTCGCGCGCCCAATTTTTCAGCCAGAGCTTGATCTGCAGCTTTTGAGCATGAACCACCCCTATGGTCATTATGGCATACCCTTCATGGTGGCTGGTATAGCGATTGCCGTGCTTTCGCAATTCCAGATGGGTGTATCCTGGCGGATCGGCATACCTGCCCTCAAGGAAGACAGCCAGAAACTGGTAACAGACGGACTATACCGCCTGAGCCGCAACCCTATTTATCTGGGTGTGATGCTATTTCTCATAGGTGCTGTTATTGTCATCCCCGGCCCGCTGACTATCCTGAGCCTGATCATGGCATGGGGCCTGACCAATCATATTATTGATCAGGAAGAGGCTTTTCTGGAAAAAAGCTTTGGTGAGGTATTTCTCACATATAAAGGCAAAGTAGGTCGCTGGGTCTAAAACGCGGCTTTCAGCCCCACGCGAGCCAAACGCCGTTTTGCCAGTGTCTCCCGCCCATTTGCAGTAACAGCAGAAATCACCTTGGCATCAAACAGATTTTCCACAGATGCCATAACACTGATATTCTCTGTGAGCTTATAAGCCCCACTTGCGTTAACTGTTACGATAGAATCAAGCTTACGTAGGTTCGTGTCATCATCATATTGCGATGAAGAAAAACGAACTTCAGCCCCTGCTGTCAGCCTGTCCCAACCTTCATATCTGAAACCGGCCACACCAGTGTGTTTTGGTGTCTGCACAGGTCGATTTCCAATCAAATCCGGCTGTGCAGAAAATTCCGTGATGCGGGCTCTGGCATAGGCATAGCGCGCGAATAGGTATATCCCGTCACTTAGGTTGGCTTCTGCATCGAGTTCCACCCCATCAGTGATACTTTCATCAATGTTGGTGCGCTGACGCAACACGCCGCCAGCCGGTACAAAACCACCAAGCGGGAAGAAACCTGGCCCAAAGCCAATTGTCACATTGCCCACACCGTCTTTCAGCCAGTTTCTGTAAACAGTCAGGCTTAGTTTCAGGGTATTGATTGGCTGGTAATCAACCCCAACTTCCAAACCATACAGTTTTTCCGGCACAAGAGCAGAATTTGCCTCAGTAATGTCATTCACCACCCGGAAGGGGCGGTAATATTCGTTGATAGTTGGCAACCTCCAGCTTTTATAGGCAGCCCCACGCAACTTGATCGCGTCGGTCACCTTATAATCACCTCCCAGGCGACCGGAGAACTGCAAGCCATCCCGATCATCAATCACATCAGCACGATCCGGAGATGCAAAGCCGGGAAAACCGTTTTCAATATTATATTCGTTGCGAACCCCATTATAGGTGCGCCAATGGTCAAGCCGTGCTGTCACTGAGGTACTCCCCCAATCTGCTTCGTGCTCAAATTCGCTATAGGCACCAATCGTCCACTGATCGCCACCAGCTAGGCGCTGGCGGGTAAAACCAGCCCCCAAATTACGGAAGCGCTCATTTGTCTCGCCACTCATTCGCCGGGTATCAACCCCAACTTCAAGGGCGTCATATTGAACCCGCGCTAAAAGGCCTGCCCCCCAACCGGGTACATCAAACTGATCCAGCACAGCGCGTTCTGTTGTCCGTTCATCCCGGGCACTCGCAAAAACATTGGCGAAATCACGTGTGCGATACCAGGCCAGCAGCTCATAGTTGGCCCCGTCCGCAGGCTCATGCTTGAGCCGCACACTGGTATCAAGAGCCTCTGTCTCATTCAGTGCGAGAGAAAAGCCGTTCACACGCTCTTCTTCAAACCAGTGCGCCACCACATAAAGGCTGGTATCAAGCCCCAGATGATATGCCCCTCTCAGGCTTGCAAGTGAGGCCTCGCTGGCAGCGGGCACATCGACACTGCCCCTTTCACTCTCTTCCAGTAAATAAAAACCATCACTTTCAAAAGTACCTGCAGAAAGGGAGAGATACCCCCTCTTGCCCACAAGGTCAGCACCAGCGCTCAGATCCAGTGTGTCAAAAGAGCCATAAGAAGCAGACGCCCTGACACCCGTTTTAACCGGCTTTTTCAGGCTAATCTCAACTGCGCCCGCCAAAGCCTGTGGGCCAAAAGCACCAGCTGTGCCCCCCTTCATAACATTGATCTGGCTGATAGTCTGTTCATTCAGGGCAGACCAGTATATCCACCCCCCAAAGGGGTCATTCAATGGCACGCCGTCCACCGTCACCAGCACACGCCCTGCCCCGTTTGCCCCAACACCGCGCATGGAAAGCCCCTGAGTGGTTGGATGCGCGGAAAGGCTGTCTGCCCGGCGAAACAGGCTCAGCCCCGGCACATTAGAGAGCATGGAATCCACTCTCAAGGCCACCTCATGCTGTGGCTGTATAATTGTATAGCTCTGCCCGGCGTTCGCCATCGGCAGCCGTTCACTCGCCACGATTAGAAAACATTCTTCTTCTGCCAAAAAAGCAGGCGCACAAGTCTCATCAGTTGCCGAAGCTGCTGTCATGGACATAATGGCAGGCAAAGCCGCAGCAAAAGCTTCCCCCAACCCCAACATATTAAACATCGCTGTCTCCTCCTCTGTATAGTTATTATTGTCTTATATGCCTGAGTGAAATCATGGCTTACACTATAAAAACGCACAAAAAAGAAAAAACCGCCAGAGGTTGGCCTTAAAATAGCCAAAAACGACTAATCAATAATGGAACAGTGTGCTTTACGGGGTACGGCGAGCAGCCACATCGTCCGCACTCACCGAGCCCCCTTCATTCTCAAAATTGGTGCGGACATAGGTCGCCAAAGTGGCAATTTCTCCATTGGTGAGAAAATCAAAGGCGGGCATTTCATTTGAATAGTCGCTCATGTTCATAGGCACGGCAGCACTGCCGAAAAAAATCATTTCAATCACACCACCAACTGGGCCGTTTGCTCGTTCACTGCCAATCAGCGAAGGCTGCATCATCGGCACGCCGCCACCATCAAACTGGTGGCAGCTGGCGCAGTTTTCCTCGTAAAGCTGTTTCCCAAGGTCGGCAACGCCATCTTCTTGCCCTATTGCCGCGGTAGAAAACAACAATATAGAAACACAGCCAAACAGCCATTTATTCACCCACATAAGTCACTTTCCATATCCGCCCCTTTGACATGGAACTGGAAATATAGAGTGCACCATCAGGGCCTTCGGCCAACCCCGTCGGGCGATGCTCCGTATTCCGTGGGTTCATAATTTTCTTTTTGCCCGCAAAGCCATCTGCAAAGATTTCCCAATCTCCTGTCACATTACCGTCAGCATCCAGTGGCTGATACACCACGTTGTAGCCATCCTGAGGCAACGGTGCCCTGTTCCATGACCCATGAAAGGCAATAAACGCCCCCATGTGGTATTTCTCTGGCCAGCTTCCTCTCCGCAGGAACAGCAGGTCATTAGGCCCCCAATGCCCAGGAAAACCAGCCACCGGAGTCTGCCCTGCGCCAGATGTTTTTTTGCCATCGCCGCCATATTCCGGCATCATCATGCGCTCACCCTTGCGCTGATCATAATAGCTGTATGGCCAGCCAACATCAGATCCAGCCTGAACCTTATGCATTTCTTCCGCAGGCAATTTTGCGCCGTCTTCCAATGAATAATATTCAGGGAAAAACTCTGCCAACTGGTCACGCCCATGCTGCACCAGATAAAGCGCATCAGCATAAGGGTTCCAATCAAGCGCCACCGCATTTCTCACACCCGTTACATACCGCTCTGCATCGTGCTGATGCTGCATCAGCTCTGTGGCGGAAAAGCGCCAGATACCTGCATATTCGTCAAGGATCGGGCATGGGTCCATCCCCTTGGACCCTTTTGTACGCATATTCTCCATACACGAATTGGAAGGTGCCCCCACATTCACATAAAGGCTGCCTGCATTGTCAAATGTAAAAGTTTTAGCCGCATGCTGGCGCTGCTGGGTAAAGCCATGAGCGACCAATTCCGCTTTAGCCGTGGGTGCTCCCCCGGCATCCGGCAGCTTCCAGCGGATCACACTGAGGTTCGTACCATAATAAAGATATCCATCATGAATATCGACCCCGGTGCCGCGCAGCCGCTTGGCAAAATATTGCTTCTGCTCTGCAACACCATCACCGTCTGCATCCCTAAGCGCTACGGCACCAAAACCGCCTTTCACAGGCCGTGATAACGCGCCGTATAACCAGCCATTTTCGGCCACAACAATGTGCCGCACACTGCCAATACCATCAGCAAAAACTTCGGATACAAACCCCTTGGGTAAGGTAAGGGTGGCCTCTGGTACCCTGGATGCCATGTCTGCCTGACTTGCCCATACACCAGAAAAAACCAATGCCCCCGCAATCGCAACTTTTTTTAATAGCACGCCATCTCTCCTGACAAGATCATTAGCTATACCGTATTTGTGCGCATTGTAACAGTCACCAGAATCTAATATGTACAGTCTCACGACACCCAAACCAAAGGCCATGGCATGACTTTCAACTCCCCAAACCCGGCAACCTATAATCTATTGATGACCAGACGGTCCGTTAAAACGAGGGACATGACAAGCCCTGGACCAGACCAAAATGCCATCGAACAGATACTGGCTGCAGGCATGCGAGTGCCAGACCATGGCAAGCTGGGTCCCTGGCGTTTCATTGTACTGCGAGATCAGTCACAGGAAAAACTGGGAGACCTGATCGCCGCCATGCTGGTTTCTGAAAATGAAACAAGACCGGAAATTGCCCAAAAGATGAAAGGCTATGCCACACAAGCCCCTGTGCTTATCATAGCAATTTCAAGCCCAAAAAATGATAGCCCTATTCCCCTATGGGAACAGGAATTGTCCGCTGGCGCAGCATGCCAGAACATGCTGGTTGCCGCCACCGCCCTGGGGTATGCAGGCCAGTGGCTTACTGGCTGGGCAGCCTACAGCCCCGGTGTACAGGCAAGCCTTGGCCTTCAAGCAGATGAAAAAATAGCCGGCTTCCTGTTTTTTGGCAGCCATGATCGCACACCAAGCGAACGTCCCCGCCCTGAAGCCGGGAACCATATAACCTGGGGCTGGCCTGAAGCCGGACAAAGCTGATGCCTATAAGCCCCGCATACAAACCTGCCCCTGCCTTCCTGAACCTTGGGGAAGGTTTTGCAGACCCCGTGTGCGCCGCTAGTTTTCCTCAGCATATATTACGATACCGTAACAATGATGCAGCAGAGAGCATTGGCCTCTCTGAATTGACAAATGAAGAGTGGATCAATCATTTCAGTCGCTTTGATCCGCTCCCCTATAACTTGCCCGTCCCTTTGGCCCAGCGCTATCATGGTCACCAGTTTAGAAGCTATAACCCCGATATTGGTGATGGTCGGGGGTTTCTGTTCGCCCAAATGCGGGATAACAACGGCCGCCTGATGGACCTGGGCACCAAAGGCAGTGGCACAACACCCCATAGCCGGTCTGGCGATGGCAGGCTGACCCTCAAAGGCGGTGTGCGCGAGATTATGGCAACCGAAATGCTGGAAGCCCTTGGGGTTCACACATCCCGAACCCTTTCCATTATCGAGACAGGAGAAAGCCTGACGCGCGGCGACGAACCATCCCCGACGCGCTCTGCTGTTATGGTTAGGCTTACGCACGGCAACATTCGTATCGGCACTTTTCAACGCCATGCTTATTTTTCAGACACAGAAAGGCTTTCCACACTAGTGGACTATTGCCTGAACAGTTATTACGAAGCCGAACCAAAAGGTAACCCGGCTGACCGCGCCCTCACTTTGCTATCACTCGTTACAGAAAAAGTGGCATGGCAAGCAGCAGACCTGATGACCTCAGGTTTTGTGCATGGTGTTTTAAACACTGATAATATCAACATCACCGGTGAAATTTTTGATTTTGGCCCCTGGCGCTTTTTGCCAGAGATGTATCTTGCCTTCACGGCAGCCTATTTTGATCAGACCGGCTTATACGCCTATGGCAGGCAGGCCGATGCCCTGCACTGGAATATTTACCAGCTTGGTGGGGCCTTGGCAGACATATGTGAAGAACAAGCTCTAAAGGATACACTTGCCCCTTTTCCAAGCCTGTATCTTGAAGCCCTGAGAGAAAAGCTGATACGACGCCTTGGCATCAAACCAGAAACCGACAAGGAAGATGATGCACTCCTCACTCTCATCAACAATTTCATGCTGAAAGAAAAATTCCCATATGAACAGTTCTTCTTTGACTGGTATGGCGGAGCGATTAGTGCAGAGAGAGCCCGCAAAAGCCCTCAGAGGCACTGCTATAACAAACCCGAACATCTGCCACTCATACAAGCTTTATCTGCCCGCAGCCCTGCAAAACCTGAGGCTCTCAATCACAGCTATTTCGCAAACGAACGCCCCTGCACCATGCTGATTGATGAGGTTGAAAGCCTGTGGACACATATTGCAGAACGGGATGACTGGCACCCCTTTAACACAAAACTTGACCAGATCAGGCACATGAAAGACGCCTTAACTTAAAAAATCATATCAATATTTGCTTCTGATTCATCTCCAAATATGCTTTGTAAACAAGCAAGATTGAGCCGCATCCATGACAGTGAGGACGTTTATGACAGATCCAATATTGTATAAGGCAGGCTCCCAGCAGCGGGAGTTTATGGGGCACCCTGTTGGACTGAGTATC
>JBNKGK010000135.1:0-8556 GCA_050289785.1 Kordiimonas sp. | reverse complement strand
AGAGAGAGAAAAAATGGTAAATAGTCCTGATCCAGTTGACGTACATGTTGGGCAGCGTGTGCGGGCTCGGCGCAAAATGTTGGGTTTGTCTCAAACTCAACTTGGCCAAGAGCTCGGAGTAACGTTTCAACAAGTACAAAAATATGAGCGTGGTACCAATCGTATTGGTTCCAGCCGTTTGTTTAAGATGTCTACAACACTTGATGTTCCTATTTCCTACTTCTTTGAGGGTGCTGAAACAAAGCTACCTGGCTATAATGCAGAAGCTATTGGAGAAGATGCATTTGAAAAGCAGGAAACTCAGGAATTAGTGGAAGCATATTACCGTATTGCAGATCCCCGGGTTCGCAAGAAAGTATTAGGCTTAGCCCGTTTGCTTTCCAGCGGTGTTGATGAATACGGTATGTAATAATACATTTACATTATTCAAAAAAGGCGCTCATTATGGGGCGCCTTTTTTATTTGGCGAAGACTTTTTATGCCTGTCTCTTTGTTTCTTTTTTCTTTTTTTCGCGCCTGGCAATATAAATTAGTCCGGGAGCTAATAGAAACAGACCTGCAGGCTCAGGAACACTGGCAAAAATTCTCACGACAGCAGTGTCCAGACTTGTCAGGATAAGATCTCCGGGGAGGAAGACATTGCCCCCGGTCAGTACATTGAAGCTCTGACCTTCGCCAATGAAACGTCCGTCATATCGAATATTAAGCGAAATATTATAAACACCAGCGGAGGCAAAGGAGCTGCCAGCCCCTGTTTGTTGTAAAACACTACGGCCTGTCCCTAATTCCTGGCCATTAAGTACCCAAACAAGATCAAAGTCATCATTATCTGTAAGATTGCAGACAAGCTCTGCTTCAAATGTAGTGCCACAGCCATCCAGTGTGAAATCCTCGCCAAGCGGAATAGGGTCATAAACCCCGGCCTCTGCGACAAGCTTTTTAGACTGTGGCTCAGGTGTCGGTTCCGGAGCTGGCGTTGGCTCAGGTGTCGGTTCCGGCGTTGGCGTTGGCTCAGGTGTCGGTTCCGGAGCTGGCGTTGGCTCAGGTGTCGGTTCCGGAGTCGTTGGTCCACCTAAATCCGGTGTGCCATCATTAACAACAGGGGTTTCCACAACCGGTGTTTCAATAACGGGTTCAGGGGTTGATGCGGGTGTAGGCTCAGGGGTAGGGGACTGAGAAGGCTCAGGCTCTGCCGCAGGGGTGTTGCCGGAGTTTCCGTTACCACCACTTGATGTTGTTGGTGTAGGTGTTGCTGCTGCCGCTTCGGTTGTTGGCAGGCCGTTCGCTGAGTCAGCAAATGTTTCAACAGGATCAATAATAGGGGTATTTAACTCCAGAATAGTAGATGCTGTAATATTCTGGCCCGCTGCGGGTGAAATTCGCTGAACAAACTCAACTACTTCTTCGGCGAGTTCTTCTTCAATATCCTGCTCAGGCTCGGGATAGATAATCACGGCGGTTACATAAGTATCCTGTCCGCCTAACTGGCGGAAACTGATGCGTAGCGTACCATCCACCACTTCAGCCCGCGTAACCAGCATATGACCGCTGACAGGGGCTTGGCCGCCGCCGGTTTGTCCCATAGCAGAAATAATGGTTCCAACAGACGTGAAACCTACTTGCCCTATTAAGCCAGCCCCCTGAATATTCATATCACCGGGGAGGGAGGGAGTGGTCACATGAGCCTGGGCTTGCATATTAATCGAAGCAAAAGACCCTCCTGCTTCAGCAAAATTGGTGTCCAGATTCAACAAGGATGCTCCTTGCCCCGAACTGCCAGTTAACCTTCCAGGCCCCTCTGTAGCCAGTTTCATCATTGGGACAAGGTCATCAGTGGCCCTTGTGTCCACCATGTTGACCTTTCCGCCGTTTCGCTTCATATCCACACCAAATGGATAGAGCGGAGATTTGCCATTAGGGCGTGGTGCTGTCAGGATAACAACACGGTAACGGCCATTCTTTACGTTGTTAACAACAAATTGTTCAACATTCCGGACTCCATTGGAGAGGATAGAGGGACCAGCATCGGCTGCCTCATCTTCAATATTATCTCCGACAAGCATCTTACTGCCACTACCAACCCGGGTGAACTTGTCAAAGGGCTTCATCGTTGAAGGGCCTAAATCCCACCCCATGGCACCATCTGATAGTTTAAAGTTAGGGTCGAGCACGAAGGGTGCCAAGAAGGCTGTCCAGTGTGTGCGGGCACCAGCCTCAATAATCAAGTTGGCCGCGTCAGAGATGGTTGTCAGGTCATAATCACCCGCAACCTTCTCAATTTCTGTCAATAAGGCTTCCATGCGCTGTTTCAGAATATTGCCATCCCCCATCGCCTGGTTCAGGTATGATTGAACAACCTGAAAACCCCATTCATCAACGGCCAGGGCACCTTCAACAGCTTCTTCCAGTGTCACGGAAGGGAATGTTTCAATACGCGCTTCAACAGGAGACCTAATCAGGTCAGCGCTTCTGGTGCCGGTGAGATAATATTCCATTGGGTCAACAGCTACGCCGCCATCCTGTGTTTCCTGTGAAAGTGGGTTTTGAAGGATTGGTCTTGCAATTCTCAGGCGTCGAATACCGGGAACGTCAGCAGGAGGGGGCGTTGACATACGGTACGTAGCAGGAGGGGGGAGTAATCCTGTTCCCAATACGGGAGGTAATGTATCATCTAGAATAGCTAATTCTTCTTCCTGGGTGAAAACGCCATAAAGAAGGGTGCCCGTGGCCATAGCAGTCCCGGTTAGCAAAGTAGAAATTACCAGCGATTTATTATTCGAAAACATTCAGCTATTTCCACAACATTAAGTAAACCGACCCCTGCTCATTTGATTATATTATATTAATTCAAGATACGCCAGCACTGAAAAAAGCGCTAATTATCTGGATTCATTGGTACGGCTCCTATAAAGAAGGCCTGCTGGTGGCGAGCATTGTTCTCTGCATGCTACGCCAGTCCCCAAATGACCTGTAGGATAGTAAATTATGGCGTGCCAACAACCTTTTGAAGACCTGAAGGCTATTGTTAATCAGTTGCCCCCAATGACCAGGGAAGTGGAGGGGCAGGTTGCCCAGCTGATCAGCTCTACCAATTTAACAGCGGATACTGGCTTATTAAGTTTGGCAGTCTGGATTGCAGACTGCCAGAATGCAGAAGAACCTGTTCTTGAGGAAATGCACATAGGCCTTCTGGCTTCCACATACAAACATGCGGCAGAACAAGTAGGCCCTGTTAAGGAATATATAGCCAGGGCTGCTAGAGGTATGACACCTGTTAATGAGCTTTGCGTAGAAAAGGGGGTGGGCATGCGTGTTATTGAAATGGCGCCGGATATTCCTCATTCTCTTGGGGGGCAGTGGACAGAGCAAGACTGTATGGCAGCTATTGCTTTTGGTATGGAAGCCGCTGCTTCGGGGGGGCATTTGTTAGGTGTTTCAGATCTGGCACCTTGTAACGAGGTGAATTCCATCGCTTTAATGGCCTACTGTTTGAACATCAGTCATCAGGATTTGGTAACGACATTTGCGTCCCGGGATGAAGAGAGCGAGAATAACCTTCTGCAGGCAGCAGCACATGCCTTATCAAATTTAAACCTTGCGCCTGGGCACCCTCTGCAGGCTTTGCAAGTTTTGGGTGGTAGGGAAATAGCTGGTGGGGTGGGAGCACTCATCGCCGCCCGTAGCATGAACATACCTGTTTTAGTAGATAATTGGGGAATGCTGGCTTCCATGGCGGTCCTGAAATCTCTTCGGACTGACAGTCTTGATCATATTCAAGTTGCTGGAGTGGCTAATGATATTCAGTTAAATCTGTGTAGAGCCATCGGCAAGCAACCTATTGTTGGCCATTTCGTTGGTCTGGGGCCCGGCTGTGCAATCGCCACAGCGATTTCTATCTTGTTTTCGGCAGGTAAGATCTTTGATGCCCTTAAGAAGAAAAAAATATAATCATGCGCACATGAAGTTTCTATGCTGTGAATATGCCACAGATTGCGGATAATAGTGCATAGCCTACAATAGAACTATAGCTTGCTTGTTTGCTGGCTGGCCGTTAGGCTTGTCAGTTGTGGGGTCATAGAGTGGATGCAAAGAGGAAACGCATAGCACATGGTGCGGATTTTTCGTCATTATGTATCTCCCCTTAAGCTTACCTTGGCTGCTGTTGACTTCGCCCTCATTTTTGCAGCGATCATATTGGCCGAGTATTGCAGGTATGCCTTGTTGGGTGATTATGGCGGGTATTCAACAAGTTATGTAGGTTGGATTGCCAAATTATTGGTGCCTAGCACGCTCACTGCTATCATGGTGGGGGTGGGCGGGTACCACGCCGATGCAAACGCTGATATGCGTATTTTTGCTATCAGGCTTTTCATCACGCTTGCCTTTGGTGGCATAATTCTGTCCGCGTTTGCATTTTTATTTCCTGTTCTCCCTTTGTGGCGCTCTATCTTATTGTTATGTATGCTTTTCTCGTGGTGGTTTGTTTGGCTGTTCCATTGGCTTATGGTGCTTTTTGCCGATAATCAGCTTTTTCATCGCCGGGTCGTTGTTTTGGGGGCAGGGAAGAGAGCCTGTAAATTAAAGCAGTTTATAGAATCGTCTCCTGATGCTGGTTTGAATATCGTTTCTATTGTGGCTCTAAAAGGTGAACAGGCTGAGATTGAATATTCTACCATGCTGGAGGACATAGCCAGCTTTGAAGAATATGCGATGGCCCAAAAGGCTGAGCTTATTATTGTGGCAAATGATACTAGTCTCAGCCTTTTACCCTTGAGCGCCCTTATTTCCTGTAAGCTATCCGGGGTGCAGGTGCAGGATATTCTCTCTTTTTATGAACAGGTTCGGGGGTATGTGGAACTGGATACAGTTCAATCCGAATGGATTATTTTCTCTGAAGGGTTTCGGGGAGGGAATGGTGCCGAACGCATTACCAAACGCTTGCTGGATGTTATAGTCAGCCTTTTATTTTTGGGATTAACGCTACCAATTATGATCCTGACAGCTGTCGCGATAAAACTGACAAGTGCAGGACCTGTCTTTTACAGACAGGAAAGAGTTGGGTACAGAGGCCGGGTATTCAGGCTGCTTAAGTTTAGAAGTATGTGCAATAATGCGGAAGAAGAGGGCACTCCGCAGTGGGCTCAGGAGAAAGATCCTCGTGTTACTGCTGTCGGGAGGTTTATACGCACAGTCAGAATAGATGAGCTGCCGCAGATTTTTAATGTTTTAAAGGGCGATATGAGTTTTGTAGGGCCAAGGCCTGAACGCCCTTATTTTGTAGAGCAGTTAAAACAGGAAATTCCCTTTTATCAGGAAAGACATTACTTGAAACCAGGAATTACAGGTTGGGCGCAGATCAGATTTCCTTATGGTGCGTCTGTTTCTGATGCTAAGAAAAAACTCGAATATGATTTATATTATGTCAAGAATTACTCCCTGTTCCTGGATGTTTTGATTATTCTGCAGACTCTCAGGGTAGTTCTGTTTCCATTGGGGGTACGTTAATGATGATGTCAAAGCCTTTATATACGGTATCCAATAGTGCTGTAAGATACGCAAAGGCTTCTGTTTTAGCCTTATGCGTTGCTACAAACTTGGCAACTGCGGCTGGTGCTGAGACTTTTTCAGACAAAATAGAAGGCTTGATTGCTGAGCGAAAGTTTGAGCAGGCAATTCAACAACTTAATGATCGTCAGAACCAAAACTCAAATGACGTGGAAGTGTACAGACTTCTGGCCAAAGCCTATCTTGAAACAGGGGCCGGTATTGCGGCTGAGGCTGCGCTTGAGCGAGCAAGGCGCTTGGGCGCGGATTATTCTGCAACTGCGGTACCTTTTGCCAAAGCTCTGCTTGTTCAGGGGCGATATTCTGAGGCACTGAAAGCCCTCCGAGGTGTTACAATACCCAAGGAGATGAGGGAAGCTGCTGAGATTGTAGTTGGGGATGCCAATTTTGCTGAGGGACGATATAATCAGGCTAAGCAGCATTATACCGAAGTTCTGAAAGGGAATAATGCAAATCCGCAAGCCTATCTGGGCCTTGCCAGGCTTGAGATGGAGACAGGCAGCCTTTTGAGGGCGCGTGACTATGTCGAAAAAGCCTATGAGGTTAACCCGGAAAATACCATGGTGCTATACACCCGTGGTCTGATTGCAAAATATGAAAATGATATTGAAACAGCGGACTCTTTTTTCCTCAAGGCTCTGAAAACCTATCCTGATAACTTGCTCGTAAACCTTGAACTGGCTGCCCTGCGGATTGGACAAGGAAAATTAGCAGAAGCAGAAAATTATCTGGATGCTGTTTATGCAGTGTCAGCCCATCACCCTATGGCTTTGTATCTTTCTGCTTCCATATTAGCCATCAAGGGTGACTATCAGGCCGCAGAGTCCCAGCTAATTCACGCCTCTGCGGTAACAGAGACATACTTGCCTGCAATGTATATCAGAGGCTTGGTTGCTTACCAGTTAGGTAACTATGCGGTTGCCGAAACCACGCTTAAAACAGTCTTGCGGGCACGGCCAGCGAGCACCCCCACGCGTTTGGCACTGGCAAATACTTATATGCATACCAGCAGACCGAAGGAGGCATACAGACTGTTAGCTCCTCTTCTGGATATGCCAGCCGCTGATATGAAAACGATTGCAGTGGCTGCTGCTGCCGCAATGGCGGCTGGTTATGCGGATGAGGGAACTGAGCTATATAAGAGATTAGCAGGGATGGAAGGGGGGCAAGCCGTTCTTAATGATATGTCTGCTAAACTGGCCTTGTCGGACTTTGTTGAAGGGAATGAAGAAGCTGCCGTTAGCACCTTGGTTAAGAGTATGTCTAATACCGAGCTCGACCTTAGAAATTTGGGTATTCTAGGGGGAATGCAGCTCAAAACGGGTGACCTTGAGGGCGCGGACATAACGATTAACACCATCCTGAAAGCCGTACCAGGCAGAGCGCTTGGTTATAATATGCGCGGTACGCTGGAGTATCATCAGGGGGCATATGCCAAAGCAGTTGATTCTTTCTCTGCTGCTTTAGCACGTAACCCAGATTATTTTACAGCCCGCAGAAACAGGGCCTTGGCTGCGATGCAGTTGGGAAATTATGCTTCTGCAGAGAAAGATCTAAAAAGGCTTTTAGAACAAGAACCTACTGATACTCGAGCGAAAGCTGCGCTTGGTCGGTCTTTGCTGCGAAACGGGAAACCCAAAGAAGCCGTTGATTATTTCCGGACAGTGGTAAGTGAGCTGCCTGCCTCTATTGATGTTGCAGCAGATTATGCTGAAGCTCTGGCAGGAGCCGGGGTGACAAATCAGGCCATTGATCAGGCTAAACATGCTGCTGTTTTGGGGGAAAATCGGCCAGATATCCTGAAAAGGATGGGATTGTTGTTGATGGACGTTGGCCAACCTGCTTTGGCTGCCCGACCCTTGTCTCGATATGTTGCCTTTGATCCGGAAAATGGTGAGGCACATATGTTGCACGGACGGGCTCTTTTGAAATATGGGCTCTATACTGGCGCAAAAACATCATTCAGGCGGGCAGCTTTGGCGGAGAAAAATAGGCCAAGTAATGATATATTGGCCTGGTACATGTTCACAGCAGATGTCTATGCGGGTCGATATGAAGCTGCGAAGGACCAGTTACCTCATATAAATGTAACATTTAGGCCAAAAGATGTTAGGCCTAGTACCATTGGGGATTTCTGGCTTGCTTATGGTGATATGGCTGCAGCAGAAAAAGCATATAAAACAGCCTTTAATGCTCAAGCTACACCTAGCGTGGTTATAGGTTTATCCAAGGCCCTGGATGCACAGAATAAAGAAGATGAAGCGGTTACTATCCTGAAAAATTATCTCGAGTCTCAACCAGATCAACGTCAGGTAAGAATGGAACTGGGGCGTAAATTAGAGCGGGCAGGGAAGATTGAAGAAGCGGCTGATCAGTATGAAACCATATTACGCACGGGTGTTGCAGATGCCGCCATGGTCGCCGTGCTTGCTAATGCTTATTTGTCCTTGGGAAACCGTAAAAGCATTCCATTAGCACAGAAAGCCCACCTAATGGAGCCGGATAATCCGGCAATATTAGATGCCTACGGGTGGATTATGCTACAAGCTGCACGTAATACTCGTGAAGCCATGAAGGCTCTGGAAAAGGCCACGCGTCGTTCTCCCTCAACGGCTTTATACAAATATCATCTTGGTATGGTTTATCTTGCCAAGGGGGATATTGTGACAGCGCGGCAATTATTAGGACAAGCTCTTAAACTGGACCCCAATTTTGAAGGGGCGAAAGAGGCTGCCAGCCAGTTGGAAAGACTGGAACGTTAAGTCAGGCACAATAGGCAGGTGACTATTCATGAGAGTTCTTCTCTTTTCCAGCTTGTTTCCAAATGCTGCGGAGCCCAGTTTGGGGGTTTTTGTTGAAAATAGAATGAGACAGTTCATCGCTCGTACGGGGGTTTCTGTTACCGTGATAGCACCTGTGCCATGGTTTCCTTTCAAAGCCAGTTTTTTTGGAAAATATGCCACGTATGCAAAAGCACCATATGAGGAAGAG
>JBNKGK010000134.1:0-8586 GCA_050289785.1 Kordiimonas sp. | reverse complement strand
CAGCGTCTGGCAGCGCGTCCTCTATCGAGAGATCATCTTCTTCTGCCCGGCGGTCCCGCACTGCCAAAAGCTCGGCATCCGGGAAGGTGGCGAGAAAGGCCTTCACGATTGGCTCTTCCATTGCGTCCGCCCGCACCTTGCGTTCTCTGGCTTTTTCCTGCTCGCGCAGGGAAGATTGCCCTTCTTCCCGGCTGATGGAGATAATCCAGTCTTCCCCGGTCCAGGCTTTCAGGCATTGTTTGGCCCGCATCACAAAATCCGCAGGGGTGCGGTCTGTTGTGTTAATGGAAAAATTACCGGGTTTATAATCTACCAAACGCACATGGTCGGTGAGGATAACAGCAAGCACAGCTTCCTTCTGCGCTTTAAAGAGCGCGACCATCTTTTCAAAACTGATGGGCATGGGGTGCGGCGCATGGTTGCCATCCCCTGCCTGCTGCAGGGAAAGCACCTGGCCCGTGTGCTGAGCTGTGGGGCCACCACTTACCCCGCCTGCCACCTGATGGCTAGCCATAGCAGTGACATTGCCACCACCGGCCCCACCGGGCATGGGGGCACCGGCACCACCCCCGCCGCCACCCTGCAACTGCTTCACCAGATCAGCCGGGCTTGGCATATCTGCCGCATAGGCGAGGCGGATGAGCACCATTTCTGCCGCCGCAATGGGGCTGGGTGCTACGCGTACCTCACCAAGGCCTTTCAGCAGCATTTGCCACGCACGCGTGAGGTGCGGCATAGAAAGCTTTTCCGCCATGGCCCCGCCATGCTTTCGTTCCGCCTCTGAAACCAAAGTATCCGTGCCAGTATCAGGCGTTACCTTCAAACGGGTTAACCAGTGTGTTACTTCCAACAAGTCATTCAGCACAACACTTGGGTCAGCACCGGAATCATACTGTTTTCTCAGGGTGTTAATCGCCTCAGCAATTTCACCTTTCATCACTTGCTCGAACAGATCCAACACCTGTGCCCTGTCGGCAAGGCCCAGCATATCCCGCACCTGACCTTCGGTGACAGCCCCAGCACCATGGGCAATCGCCTGATCCAAAAGGGAGAGACTATCGCGCACAGAGCCTTCTGCCGCACGAGCGATCAGCTTTAAGGCACCATCTTCTGCCTCGCATCCTTCATTTGCCACCAGCTTCGCTAGATGCGCCACCAGCACATCTGAGTCCACACGCTTCAGGTCAAACCGCTGACAGCGGGAAAGTACAGTGACGGGCAGTTTGCGGATTTCTGTGGTGGCAAAAATAAATTTCACATGCTCTGGCGGTTCCTCCAACGTCTTCAACAGGGCGTTGAAGGCGGATTTGGAAAGCATGTGCACTTCGTCGATGATGTAAATTTTATAGCGGGCAGAAACCGGCGCGTAGCGCACGCTTTCAATAATTTCGCGGATATCATCCACTCCGGTGCGAGAGGCGGCATCCATCTCCAGCACATCCACATGACGGGATTCGGCAATGGATTTGCAGTTATCACACTCACCGCACGGGTTAATGCTGGGGCCATCATTCGCTGTACAATTCAGCGCCTTGGCGATAATTCTTGCGGTCGTGGTTTTACCCACACCGCGCACACCCGTCAGCACAAAAGCATGCGCCAGGCGCCCGGTATCAATAGCATTAGAGAGCGTGCGGACCATGGCCTCCTGGCCGATGAGCGTGTCAAAATCAGCCGGGCGATATTTACGCGCCAAAACCCTGTAATTCTGATCACCTGCCGGGGATGTTATCATGCGATATCCTGCTCCTGAAACTGAGCATTATCACTAGCAGGAACAGCACAGGTGGGACAAGAGCTTTAAGACTCTCTCCAATTTGAAAAACTGACTTTTATGGAAAGGTGGGAGAATCAAACGACCCAAACCAAAATCGTTACGGCTGCTTCCTTTCGGACCTGACCGGGTTGGCGACAGACTTGTCCGCCGACTCTCCCGCCGCTTATATGGCGATTTTACGACACAGTTGCAAGGGTGAATTTGTTCAGGCTTCCCAAGAAGTACAGAAAATCATAGGCTGTGCCCCAAAATATATCGCAATGATAATAACCGTGAGGATAGCATGAAATATATTCTGGCAGGCTTTGCCCTTATCCTGTGTGCCATGACAAGCACTTTTGCCTCAGCCGATGAAACAGGCATACCCGAAGTGATTGCAGAGCGCTATAGTCTGCAGTCCGCCATATTGGATGAGGAGCGGCTTTACTGGGTTTCTTTACCAAAGAACTATGATAACCCACTATACGCCTCAACATCTTATCCGGTTATCTATATACTCGATGGCATAAGTTATTACCCACTGGCAAGCAGCATGGTCCACACCATGAGCAGAACGGAAAACATACCAGAAGCCATTGTTGTTGCCATTGACACCAGCAAAAACCGAACACGAGACCTGACACCCAATCATTCCCTTCTGGATTGGCAGTTGAATGATACGCCCGCTTTTGCAACAAGTGGTGGCGGCGACAAATTTCTCGCTTTTCTGAAATCAGAGCTGATTCCGCATATTGAAAAAACATATAGAACTGCGCCCCACCGCACGCTTGTTGGCCATTCCCTAGGCGGCCTGACCGTGGCTCACAGCCTCCTTACCCAACCGGGGCTGTTTCAGGGTTATGTATCCATTGATGGCAGCCAGTGGTGGGATAATCAGCTTCTGGTTAGAAAATTGCAGACAATGCCACCACAAAAAAACATGACAGGCCGCCTGTTTTTCTCTCTGGCTGACCATGAGACAACAGGCCCCGGTGAACTGACAAACATGATTGTAGGCAACATAAAGTTTGTTGATCTGCTGGAAAAAATACCCTCACCAGACCTTCACGTAAAGCTGCAAATGTTTGATGATGAGACACACGGCTCGGTGGGCTTGCCGAGCCTGTATTATGGTCTGCGGTATGTTTTTGAAGGCCATCGTTTAAAATATGGCTGGGCAAAAGATATAAACGACCTGGTTCGGCACTATGAAACCCTATCAAAACGCTATGGCTTCACCTATCAGCCGCCAGAAAAAACTGTTGATGGGCAAGCACGATATGCAGCTTATAAACCAAGGAATGATGCGGCAACAACGCTGGGTTTTCTCCAGTGGAATGTGGCACATTACCCGCTTTCTTCCCATGCACATAGTAGCCTCGCAGACCATTACCGGGACATGAAAGAGATGCAAAAAGCTGCAAAGCATTATAAAAAAGCCCTTGAACTGAATGAAAAGAATGTAACCGCCCGAAAAGGTCTGGAATTGCTCAAACAATAGAAAGTACCCTATGGCTCTCACACCTATTCCCACTGTCTTTTCCGGCAACCCCTTGGACCGGGCAGACCAGATGCGCACAGACCCAGAGATTATGGGGACCATCGCACGGCAGGCTGATGCACGCTACATGCTGTTCTGTGGGGAAACGGTGCTTGCTGAAGGGGGCGGTGCCGTAGCATGGCAAACCGCTGGGAAATGCAAGTTCCTGCCTGTAAATGAAACAATTTTCCTCGGCCTTGACGGCGATGCGCCCAGATACGCCGCCATGCTGGATGGTGCACCGGAGGATTATACAGGTCTGTTTGACTATGCCGATTTCACAGGTGTGCGCTCGCTTGCCCGCGCCCGTGGCAGCGCCCACCCGGAACTGGGCATTGTAGCACAGGCCAAATCCATGCTGGCCTGGCACGCAAACCATGGCTTTTGCGCCAAATGCGGCCATAAGACAGTAATGGTAAAAGCTGGCTATGAACGCCAGTGCCCAGGCTGCGAAGCCAGCCATTTCCCGCGCACTGACCCTGTTGTGATCATGCTGGCCTTTCATGAAGGCAAGGCCCTTGTGGGCCGCGGCCCTAAAATCGCGCCGGGGTATTTTTCTGCTCTGGCGGGTTTTATGGAGCCTGGGGAAACTATTGAAGAGGCGGTTGCCCGCGAGCTTTATGAAGAAGCGGAGGTGAAAGCCACGAAGGTTCGATATGTGACAAACCAACCCTGGCCCTGGCCATCCTCGCTGATGATTGGCTGCTTTGCCTGGGTTGAAAGCGATAAAGTTGTGCCAGACGGTGTGGAGCTGGACGAAGCGCGCTGGATTAGCAAAGAGGAGGCCATCGAAGGCCTGACCGGAAACAGAGAAGATTTCAAACTGCCCTTCCCGGCTGCCATTGCCCATACCCTTATCCAGACATGGCTGGCTGAAGATGAAGCAACTTTTTAAATAATAAGCTCACACAACCCTCTTGACGATAGATTGCATAAATAGTTCTAATGCTCGTAATTCTTGCAATTGCTATGAGCCAATTTTATGAATATGTCTGACGCACAAATCGCGATCCGCGATTACTGGCAACAGGTTGCCATCTCCAAAGGTATCCGCATGCCTTCGCGCGCGGATATGCGGGTACAGGATATTGGCAAGCATATGCCTTACGCCGTTATTTTTGGCATTCATAGTGATCCGCTGGACTATGAATACCGTCTGGTTGGCACCGCCGTGACGGAAAACACCTTTGGTGATTATACCGGTAAAAAACTAAGCGAGATGGAAGGCAAAGGCCCTGGCAGTAAAATCTGGGAATTCCTGGATAAAGCACGGCTTGGGAAAGAGCCCTTTTTTCAGGAAGTGCCCTATGTGGGCCCAAATGCTGCTTTCATGCGGTCCAGCCTGATGTTTTTACCCCTGGGGGGTGATCATGAAAACCCGGATATGATCATGCTGGTTAGCCACTTCTTCACTGGTTAGGACCAGAGAATTTGTTTATCGCTTCTGCCATAATAATATCATAGGACGTAACTCCCCCCACATCATGGGTGGAAAGAGTAACATCCACCGTATCATACACATTGTTCCAATCAGGATGATGATCCATCTTCTCGGCCAACTGCGCCACTTTTGACATAAAGTCCCAAGCTTCGGCAAAATCAGCGAATTTGAAGCGCCTTTTGATGGCACTATGCGTACAGTCATAAGCCCAGCCGGGCATAGCGGCCAAGGCGGCATCTCTTTCTGCATCCAGTAATTTCTGTGGTCTGTCTGAAAGTGTCATCACCTTGTCCTTATGCCAGTAATTCTTCCACAAGCCGAGGCACCAGCTCACCCGCTTTGCCATGACGGTGCTCAGCAAAATAGCTGGCCCCATTGCTAGGCTCCAGATTAATCTCGAGCGTATGAGCCAGGCCACAGGCCCGCACCTCCGCCACAAAGCCTGCAGCGGGATATACATTACCACTTGTGCCGATAGAAATAAACAAATCACAACTATGGAGCGCATCAGTGATCTGCTCCATATAAAGCGGGATTTCCCCGAACCAGACTATATGAGGGCGCAAAGCGGGTGCATGGCCACAAGCAGGACAAGGGGTTTGCTGGGTACAGTTTGCCTCCCAGCCATGCACGATCTCACAGGCTCTACACCGAACCTTTTTAAGCTCACCATGCATGTGAATAACATCTGAAACGCCGCCTCGCTCATGCAGGTCATCCACATTTTGTGTGACCACTGTGAGCTTTCCGTCCAACTCCCGCGCCAATCGCCCAAAGGCAAAATGGGCAGCATTCGGCTCCACACTCGCGAGCTGCGCGCGGCGCATGTTATAAAAATTTTGCACCAAATCAGGATCACGCATAAAGGCTTCAGGGGTGGCTACATCCTCAATACGGTGCTGTTCCCACAGCCCGTCATTATCCCTGAATGTCGCCACGCCAGATTCCGCCGAAATGCCTGCTCCTGTCAGCACTACAATATTTTTATAGCTTTTCATGCATCCACACCTTGTTCTTGAAGCCCGATATAGGCTACCAATTATTGCGCAAAGAACAATGAGGTTATCAGTGTGCTGAACATACTTTTTGTCTGCATGGGCAATATATGTCGCTCCCCCATGGCGGAAGGCGCTTTCAGGCAAGCTGTTCATGAGGCAGGGCTGGATGATCAGTTCATCATAGACAGCGCCGGCACCATTGGTTTTCACGCAGGCTCAGCACCAGACAGGCGAGCGCAGGAAACCACACGCAAACGCGGGGTGGATATCTCCCGTCAGAAATCTCGCCCTGTGGTACCGCAGGATTATGAAGAATTTGATTATATACTCGCTATGGACCGGGATAATCTTGAACATCTCATTGACTGCTGCCCACCAGAGCATCAGCATAAAATCAGCCTGTTCCTCACCCATGCGCCCGGTATGCCGCTGGATGAAATGCCAGACCCCTATTACGGCCACTCTGACCAGTTTGAAAGCTGCTATCTCGCTGCCATGGATGCGGCCGAGGGCTTGCTTGCCAAACTGAAAGAAAAGCATTTTTAGCCCATGGCCAGTGCCCTCGCGCAAAAGCTGCAGAAGGCGCTAGGTGCCGCCATCACCGGCTCCCGCCCCATGCGCGGCGGTGATATTGCTGATGTTTCCCTGTTGACCCTCGCTGACGGCAGGCAAGTGGTAGCCAAACGCCCAAGGGCAGACCAGCCAGACACTACAACCACCGAGGCCATGATGCTGAAGCACCTGAAGACAGGTTCATCCCTGCCTGTGCCCGATGTGCTCTTTCAGGCCCCCGGCATTTTGGTGATCAGCTATATCCCACATCAGGGCATAACTGATATCAAGGCTGCTTCTATTGATATTGCGGGCCATATTGCTGCCCTTCACCATGTGCAACACAAGAAACATCCCTTTTATGGCCTCGAAAAGGAAACAGTGATTGGCCCCCTCGCCCAGCAAAACAAGGCCGAGAAAAACTGGGTGACTTTCTACAGAGACAGACGCCTGCTTGCCATGGCGCAGTCATGCCTGCGTAGTAAACGTCTTTCTGGTGAGACAATGGAGCGACTTGAAAGGCTCAGGGATAAACTGCCAGACCTGCTGCCCGCCACACCGGAAAGCAGCCTATTACACGGCGACCTTTGGGCTGGCAATATATTGGTGGATGGCGATAAAGCGGCGGGTTTTATTGACCCTGCCATCTCCTACGGCCACAGGGAAATGGACCTGGCTTTTATCGCCCTTATGGGCGGTTTGGATGATATCTTTTTTGAGGCTTATCACAGCGCCTACCCCATCAGCCCCGGCTTTCATGAAGAACGCAAAACCCTTTATCAGCTCTGGCCCTTGCTTGTTCATGTGCGTCTGTTCGGCGGCGGCTATGTGGGGCAGGTGGAGACTATCCTCACCCAGTTTGGCTGCTAGAGCAGTTCTATTCAGAATTGCTCTAAAGCGCTGGCGCCAAGCCATCCGGAAAATCTTCACTTTCAGGTTCGCAGGCCAAGGCCCGGCCAAAGCGGGCCTCCACATGATAATAAGAACCCTCTGCCGTGCGCTCGCTGGAAAACAGCGTGAAATGCTCCACTTTTTCAGCTTCGGTTTTCAGCTTTTCATTTTCCGTGAGCCAATCACCAATACGCGCCAGCGCCCCCCGGCGAAACCGGGCCAGGGTTACATGCGGTTTGTATTTCCGGCGTTCCACATCCACATCAATGCTGTTCATCGCCTGACAGATTTTATCATGCAGATGCACAAGGGGCTTCCGGTCTTCCACCCCGGCCCACAGCACCTTTGGTTGGCTGGGTTTACCAAAAAGGCCAACCCCCTGCAATTGCAGATCAAAAGGGTTAAAGGTAAGGCGGGAAAGTTCCCCCTCTATTTCATGCATCATTTTTTTGGAAACATCACCAATAAAGGCTAGTGTGAGGTGCAACTGGTCATCACGCTGCCAGTGGGCACCTTCAACCCCGCCGCGCGCATCTTCTAAAGCACATTTTATGGTGTGCGGAAGCTCCAGGCCAACAAACAAGCGAACCATAGCCGAGTTCCTTTCTGTGAGTTATGAACAAACTCTCATTTAGGGCCGGTTAGCGCTCACCGTTGGTCAGCGATAACTGACTTTCATACTCTACCTCATAAGAGCCTGTTTTACCATGGGCCCAATGCGCCCCACGATAATTTTTACGCCTTCTTCGTTCGGATGAATCCCGTCAGACTGGTTCAGGCTCTGGTCTGCCGCCACCCCATCCAGAAAGAAGGAATAAAGCGCAACACTGTATTTTTCTGCCACATTTTGGAAGATGGGATTGAACACATCAGCATAATCCTGCCCCAGATTTGGCGGGGCCACCATGCCTGCCACCAGCACTGGAATATCTTTCGCCTTCAACGAAGCCACCATGGCATCTATATTATCTCGCGTGACAGTGGGGTCCACCCCGCGCAGGCCATCATTCGCACCAAGCTCAAGGATCACAAGGTCTGGCCTGCCGCCTTCAAAAGCTGCCAGCGCCCAATCCAGCCGGGCACGGCCACCAGAGGAGGTATCCCCAGATACACCGCCATTCACCACCTTTACGGGCGCATCCATCTCATTACTCAGCCAGGCTTCAAGCTGTTCCGTGAAGCCCGCACCAGGGCCAAGGCCATACCCTGCCGTTAAGCTATCCCCAAAGGCCAGAACATGAAATCTGGCATCAGCTTCTTGTGCTGAAACCGACGCATAAGAAAAGAAAACAAGACATAGAGAAACGAAGACGTGCGATAACTTTCTGGTGATATGGAAGCAACCAGGCTTGACCTTCATCATCTAAATCCCCAACTTTTGTGTGAGTGAAAGAACCATGGCCCCCCG